>JBCBZF010000332.1:0-6610 GCA_039815525.1 Bacteroidota bacterium
CCACAATCTCCGTATCGGAGAAATTCATCTGGCAACCATAGGTTTCAATATATGCAAGCCGCTGTGCGTCTGGTTGTCCACTCCGATCCTCGTAAGCCAGTCCCTGCTGCGTTTCATCGATCTTCCGCTCAATTGTCAGGGGAGAAAAAGCTCTTTTGGTGATTTTATCTCTCATGCATCTTCAAATCTGCTGCAAATATACGCAACAGAATGCGGATTACATGACAAAATGGCAGAAGTAAATCTTACCCCCCAATCTGCAGCACAATCTTGCCAATATTCTGGTTGGCTTCCATATAACTATGGGCTTCGGCCACAGCTTCCCAGCTAAAGACTGAGTCAATCACTGGCTTGAGGGCTTTGCTTTCCCAGCGATCTTGTGCGAAGTTTGAAAAGGATTGTGTCAAGGCAATTTTGTACGCCAGGCTTCGATTTCGAAGGGTTGATCCCTGGATGCGGAGGCGTTTACGGAGGATGTTTACAAGATTGATGTGCTGTGCAGCAATGCCCCCCATGAGTGCCAGCATAATCATACGGCCATCGAGGGCAAGGCTGTCTATGTTCTGCTGAAAATAGGGTGCTGCCAGAAAGTCGATGATGATGTCTACTCCTTGCCCAGCGGTTTGGTTCATGACAATCTCCCGAAAGTCATCTGTACGATAATCAATACAATGATGCGCGCCCAACGCATAGCAACGCGCATGCTTCCCTGCAGATGCAGTCACGAAGATCTCTGCACCCAATTCACGGGCAATCTGGATCGCAGCGGTCCCTACTCCACTGCCCCCGGCATGAATCAGGATTTTTTCTCCTGCCTGTAAGTCGGCCAGAAGATGAATTGCCTGCCAGGCAGTCAGAAAGACTTCTGGTATGGCCGCAGCCTCCACCAGATGTACATTGGATGGCACCGACATGGCAAGGTCTTCATGAATCACCACTTGTGCAGCATAGCCTCCACCAGGAAGCAGACCGCAGACCTGATCACCTATTGCCCATTTCTTGACCGCAGTCCCAATGCCTATTACGGTTCCAGACATTTCCAGACCTAATATCTGACTTGCACCAGGAGGCGGAGGATACTTTCCTTTCCGTTGAAGCGTATCGGCCCGATTGAGTGCAGAAGCAGAAACGGATACCAGGA
The DNA here is from genome assembly GCA_039815525.1 of Bacteroidota bacterium. GTDB lineage: Bacteria > Bacteroidota > Bacteroidia > J057 > J057 > JBCAWW01. The sequence goes on from JBCBZF010000332.1 coordinate 1,142, forward strand.
TTTCATTGGGGCCAGCTTCGAGAGCTGGGATCTCTCCCAGATACAGGACTTCTGGCCCACCGGATTGCTCAAATCTGACTGCCTGAATGTGTTCCATTTTCTATCACTTAGGGCTCAATTTCGGAAAAACGCAGGAGCAAATGAAGGATAAATCTGTAGATTCAAGTGCGAAATGTTCTATTGAATCCATTGCCCGATGAATCTCGTTTTACGCCTCGTTCTTAGTTGCTTCACGTTTTGCTCATTATCAACTCTTTTGACGGCCCAATCTATTTCGGTCACACCTGTTTCTCCCACCATAGAAGATACCTTACATATTGTCTTCGACACCCGGACGGGTAATGCAGCCCTAGAAGATCATCAAGGTCCCATTTATCTCCATACTGGTCTCATTACTGGTCGTCCTGAAAATCCAGGTGACTGGCAGTATGTACAAGGAGAATGGGGCAAGGATGACCCGCGGGTTCGTATGCAAAGGATCGGTCGCTACCGGTATCAAATCCGTTTTCATATTCGCAGTTTCTATCAATTGCCGGCCAATACAGATTTCCTGCAAATATCTTTTGTTTTCCGAAATCAAAATGGTTCTCTGATTGCCCAAACGAGGGCTGGTGAAGACTTTTACTATCCCCAATTGACGGTGCTAATGCACGGACCAATTGAAAAAGCAGATGGACGGAATGGCCTGGGTTTTCAAGGATTTACAGGCATCCGGCAAAAAGCGGATGGCAGCATTGACATTCTGGGAGCCAGTCAATGTATCCGTTTGCGCCAATTTGGACCAGATATGCTCTCCATCAGCTACTTGCCATTCCTACAGGATATCCCCCCTTCAAAAGCAGTTGTTCTTCCGCCAAAACCACTACCACTGGTAAAGCAGCTTGATGGCGTGTACACTTTTCCGTTGGGTACAACTTTCAGCATTGAATTTGAGATTCGTCCCTATCGGCTCAGGATCATGCAAGGAGAGCGGGTGATTTTTTCAGATGAAAAAGCCTTTTTCTTTACCCCGGCTGGCCCTAAGATTGGCGCAATTACTGGCAGCAGAATGATCCTACAACCCAATGAAGCCATTTGGGGCCTTGGGAGCAGGGCCATCAATATGGATCGAAGAGGAGAGCGGCTCTATGGTTGGAACCTGTTCAGGCAGACATATTCTTTTGGGGAGACCAGTTTAGCTTTGTCCATTCCTTTCCTCATTTCCTCCAATGGTTATGGCATGTTCGTGGACAGCTGGCGGAAAAGCTACTTTGAGGTGGGCAAAAGAGAGAAGGCGGTTATGGAAATCGGAACCCTTGATTCTGCCATTACCTATTATCTGATTCCGGGAAAGACACAAGCCGAGATTGTTGAGAAATATACAATGCTGACGGGGCGGCAGCCTATGCCACCTCGTTGGGCACTTGGTTATCTCCAGTCTCGCCAGACTTATCAAAATCAAAATGAAGCATTGAATATTGTCAGGCGATCTCTCCAGGCCAAGCTCGAGCCAGATGCTATCTTTCTGGGAGCAGACTGGTTTGGTGGGATAGACAAAAGCGGGGAGCTCCGATGGGACTTCCGAGACTTTCCCAATCCCAGGCAAATGATTGGACAGTTACAAGCGAAGGATATCCAGACTGTCTTGCTGACCGATCCCTATATGAATCGCAACAGTCAGGCGTTTAAGATGGCCGCGCGCGAAAAACTACTGACCAGTCAAGCAAATGGTCAACCCTATTTACTCCGGGACTTTCGCAAGCAGGCAACTGCACTCATGGATGTTTTCCATCCAGATGCCAGAGAATGGCTTTTTAACAGGCACCAACCATTAATGGAGCAAAAAATTGCCGGATTCTGGACAGAAGCATCTAATCCTCCTAAACACCCTTCCGGAATGCTCCATTATACCGGGGCGGCCAATCAGGTTCACAACTTGTATGCTTTCCAATGGGCAGCACATTTGTATCACAATCATCAAAGGAGTTTTCCAAATCAACGGTTTTTCCACATGCTTGGCAGCGGATATGCGGGTATGCAAAGATATGCACCGATCCTTCGATCCGGACAAACAGAAAAATCCTGGTCGGCCATGCGTGCCCAGTTACCGATCCTACTGGGAACAGGTCTGAGCGGGTTTGGCTATATCCATTCAGATATAGGTGGCTTCAGTGGTGGCAGGTTTGACTCTGAGCTCTACCGCAGATGGATACAATTCGGGGTATTTAGTCCAATTATGCGGATACATGGTCAAGCCGAGAGCATGCAGCCAGAACCGGTGTTCCAAGATGCTTTCAGCCAGAAAATAGCAAGAGAGGCAATTCGTCTGCGAGCTACCATGATTCCATATACCTATACACTTTCCTGGCAAAATAGTCAGAAAGGCTGGCCCCTGGCACGCCCCATGAACTTTCACAGCAATGATCCCGGAGCAGAGGCGTATATGGATTCGCAATACTTCTGGGGGGAAGATTTTTTGGTGGCACCTGTTTTAGAGAAAGAACAGACTGAAAAGGTCGTCTATTTTCCACCTGGCGAATGGATTGACTTTGCAAATGATCACGTTTTCAGTGGCCCCAATGCGAGATCCATTCTACTTGAGGAAAATCATATACCCACATTTGTCAGAGCAGGTTCTATTGTGCCGATGTTGGCAGCAGCGAGCACCGAAAAAGCAGCCAATTACAGTGGGGAGGAATTGGCTTTTCACTGCTACCTCCATCCGCAGCACCTGAAAGGCTCAGGTGAATATTACTTTGACGATGGCAAAACGCTCCTGCACAAAACGGATGCGTTTTTCATACACGGCCGTCTTCAATATGAATTGAAGGGTAACACCCTCAGCATATCCTTCAGCGAACCGCATCATGAATACTATCCGGTTTTACGTGAAACTGAGATCATCGTCCATGGATTGGGAAAAGGTCCAAAAAAGATCAAAATAAGCGGTGAGGGTCTGTCGGCGCCTTCTTCAGAAAACAGGAAAGGGAAAGGATTTCAATGGGACCCAGAAAAATCATTACTTAAGGTTCCCATCATCTGGACCAGAGGGGAAGGCACTGTTGTGATCAAGGGCATCAAACTCAAGTGACACCGCTACATGCAATCTCATTTTCCGCTTCATCCCTGGCATATCTCAGAATCTGAACTTTTTCCTGAACACTATATTTTCTCAGAAAGCATTTTCAGCCTTGCCAATGGTCAAATTGGTATTCGGGGAGGATTTGAAGAAACCTTTCAACAAAAAAACCATACAGACTGCTTTTATCAGGACATCGAGGAAGTATGTCCCAATTGGCATGGACTCCGCTTAAAACTGGATGGGGAAGAGTTGGACCTGAGCCGTTGCAAAGTCCGACAATTCTCCCGGAGCATTGACATGAGGCAGGGAATATTAAAGCGGGCCTTCACCATTCAGCTTCAAAACAAACAAGAGTTGACGGTCAGCTTTAGCCGATTCTGTTCTATGGATCGTCCAAATCTTGCCGTCATCATTGCAGAAGTGAGAGCATTACTGCTGCCAGTGGAAGTTGAAGTAGTGGCAGAGATTAATGGCAGGGAAAAAGGCAACTGGCAGGAAAGCATGCAGTATCAACATGCAGATGATGCTTATCTGGTTGTCAAAAATGCTACCCATAAACAGCTATGCACAGCTTTTCGAACGGCTTTCTATCAGGAAAACCAACGCATTGAAACCACTTCCACCCCCATTAGCCAGGATCGATACAGCGCACTTTCCACCCGCATTTCTCTTGGAAAAACCGAGGGCCTGCGAATTGTCAAGTATGTCAGCGTAGAGAGTGAGGGCAGAGATTCTGCCAAACAATTGATTGGCAACGCCAGAGAACGTTTGCAGGAAGCGGAGAATATGGGAGTGGATGCATTACGGACAGCTCATGTTCAATGTTGGCGGAATTTGTGGGCACGAACTGATATCGAAATTGAGGGTGCACCAGCTCTCCAACAAGGACTCCGTTTCTCCGTCTTTCAATTCCTACAACACAGTGGGGGCGGGCATCAGGCAAAAGCAATGAGTGTAGGTGGACTGAGTGGGAACAGGCATTTGGGGCAGATTGGCTGGAATCGGGAATTGTTTGCCTTACCTTTTCTCAGTCTCAGCTTCCCCAGGGGAATGGCCAGCAACATTTTAAGCGAGCGATACACTGATTTAGTCAAAGCCATTGAGCACGCAAAAGACCGAAACTTTGGACTGGGAGCAGCACAATATCCTTTGTTCAGCCAAAATGGGACGGAGGTAGCGGAAGATATACAGTTGGCAAGCACCTCTGTATTTGTCAATGGTTTGTTGGCAAAATGTATCCAAAAGTACGTCGAACAGAGTGATGATAGGCTTTGGCTGGCAGATAAGGGGGCTGAAATCCTCATTCGCCTGGCCAGATTTTGGCAGCAACGCTGCAGTTATTCTCCCAGCCGTCAACAATATGTCCTGCTTGGCGTCAGTGGTCCCAATCAATATGACAGCCATGGAAACAACAATTTCCTGACCAATCAATTGGCTGCCTGGAGTCTGCGCTATGCACAGCAGACAGTCGAATTCATCAAAGAATATCATCCCGTCAAGTATGCAGGACTGATTGGCAAATTAGACTTTGAGCATTCCGCCGAAACACGCGCCTGGGAAAGAATTGCCGATAATCTATACATTCCGACCAATGATGATGTAGGCATCTATTTGCAGGAGGACGGCTTCTTTGACAAAGAACAAAAAATGACCGAAGAATTGGCTTCGACTCAACGTCCACTCTGGAAAAATTGGCCCTGGGATCAGATTCAAAGCAGCTGTTTTGTTCAGCAGGCTGACGTCCTTCTGTACTTTTATTTATTTGGTCAAAACGATGATCAGCTGGAAAAGAATTATCGGTTTTACGCCAGTCGTTGTGTGCATGAATCAGCTGCTTCTCCCGCAGTTCATGCAATTCTGGCGGCAAGACTGGGATGGGAAGAAGAGGCTATCCGCCTCAGTCATCTGGCTGCTCGTTTTGATCTGGACAATGTCAATTTAAAAACAGAGCAAGGGCTACACATCGACGGCATGCCCGGCGTTTGGCTGGCATTGATAGAAGGTGTAGCTGGTCTCAGGTTCAAAGATGGTGTGCTTCAACTGAGACCACGCTTACCAAAAGCCTGGCCGAAGATGGCATTTGCCTTGCAAATTGGGGCACACCCTCTGCGGGTCAGTCTCAGTCAGCAATTGGTGGAAATAGAAAATCTCCACCAAGACAGCTTCACGATGATGGTTGAAGAAGAATTGGTGGAGATTCATGGCCAACAGGGCATTCGAATGAAACACAGCCCGACCAGCCTCAATGTGTTGGAATGGAAAGAAGTCTGATCAAAGCGTCTGTGGCAATTGGTTCAGTGTATACCAAGCCTCAGTTGACCAAAGCGACTGGCCAGCAGCACTTTTCAGTTTATCGCGGTTTAAGCGAATGTAAACCACATGAGCTGCTTGCAGGCCGTCCAAACCAA
>JBCBZF010000835.1:0-3302 GCA_039815525.1 Bacteroidota bacterium
GTATTTTTGAACCTGAGAAAATGCGAAATCAGCATTAAAAAGAAATACGAATATTAGAAAGGATATTTTCATCATTTTTTTTATCCATAACTGTCTGACTAATCTGCGTTTTAATGCGGCTGAGGTTTTGTTAGGCTTATTTTATCGCGGAGTATATGTTGCATGTAGCAAAAACAAAATTATTTATTGCTGAGAACGGTTTGGCTATGCTCAGTGTCCGGAAGGGTATTGTGTGTAGGTATTGTTGCGGAGCATTTTTAATATACTTCAATTCCTTTTATATGGTTACCTTTAAATTGATTGTAGAGTTTCTCCCAATCCTCAAAAGTTGATTCTTTATTAAGCGTTTGAATATCCCTCTCTGAAAGTGCTATAATGAGATCATAATATTCGTACTCTATTATCAATCCATTGTATGTACTGTCATAATCCCACGTACCATTCCCTAATTTGTCAACTGCATCACTGACTGTGCTTTGTTTATCAATTTTGATACGATTTTCAATATTGATTGTATTTTTATTTGTTTCCACATTAACCCAATAGACCATCTTTAAAGAGTCTTTCTGCTTGTGTGAAAAGGATATGCCTTTACTTTTGTAGTTGTATTCAGTGCTAAATTCGTCCCAGTCAATTTTCTCGTATCTTTTACCAAATTGTTCTTCAATATCTTTAATTGAAGTTTCATATAACAGAATTTCAACGTCTTTATACAAGACCTTTTCTTCTTGTACGTACATGACAGTGTTACAGCCAGAAACTGAAAGCGTAATAAAAGCATACACCCAAAATCTTTTAAATGTCTTCTTCATCAAATACTTCGGTTCTGTTTTTTTTTATGCTCTACAACATCTATGTACACACCATATAGTATATATTCCTTAATATACAGCCCCTACGCAGCATGAAGAAGGCTTTCCCATGCAACACGCTATTGCACGGAGGCCTCATTGATCTGGACGATGGGATGTTTACTTATGTTCCATGGTTAGCATCAAAATCCAAAAAATCGAGCGGACTGCAAAGCTTTTCCCTCGCTTTTTGGTGATATGGGTATAGATCTTGATGGTTTCGGAACTACTATGTCCCAGCGGACTCTGGATATACCGCAAATCCATGCCTCTTTCCAGTAAATGAGTCGCCGAGAGTCAGATCACAAACCTTCCCCGCCCCCATCAGTTTCCCAATACAATGAACCACCTCATCCAAACCGGCCTCGACTGGTACCGCAGTCGCGGTTGGTCCGCCTTTCCTTTCCAGCAGGAAATGATGCAGCAGGTCCTCAGCGGTAAGAGCGGTCTGCTCAATGCGCCCACCGGCAGCGGCAAGACGCTGGCGATGTGGATACCAGCGGTTTTGCATTGGATGCGGGAGCAGGATGATGTCAAAACGAAACACAATGGCCTGCAAATCCTTTGGATAACGCCCCTCCGTGCCCTGTCCAAAGACATTCGCAATGCCACCCAGGAAGCCTGCGATGAACTGGGACTAAAGTGGTCGGTGGAAACCCGCACGGGGGATACATCATCCGCCAAAAAGAAAAAGCAGTTGACCCGCATGCCCGAAGGCCTGATCACCACGCCGGAGAGCATGCACGTATTGTTTTCGCGGGAAAAGCATACGGAGCTGTTCAAGGATCTGCGCATTGTGGTGGTGGACGAATGGCACGAATTGATTGGTAGCAAGCGTGGGGTGCAAATGGAATTGGCGCTGCAACGCCTGCGCAAGCTCCGGCCGGATCTGCTGATCTGGGGCATTTCGGCCACCATCGGCAATATGGAGCAGTCGCTGGAAGTACTGCTGGGCTCGGCCTTTCAGGCAAACAATCATGCGATTGTGCGTTCCAAACTGGAAAAGAAGATCGAGGTGGTTTCACTTTTGCCGGACAATATCGAACGCTTCCCCTGGTCCGGGCACCTCGGCATTCACATGATGCATCAGGTGATGCCCATCCTCGAAGCCAGCCGCACCACCCTGGTCTTCACCAACACCCGCGCCCAATGCGAAATCTGGTATCAGGCCCTCCTCGAAGCCAACCCTGATCTGGCCGGGCAAATCGCCATGCACCACGCCTCCATCGACAACAAATTGCGGGATTGGGTGGAAGAAGCCCTGCACGCCGGGCAGTTGAAGGTGGTGGTCTGTACCTCCAGCCTGGATTTGGGGGTTGATTTTCGGCCAGTGGAGACCATTGTGCAGATCGGCGGACCAAAGGGAGTTGCCCGTTTCCTGCAAAGAGCCGGGCGCAGTGGTCACCAGCCGGGTGCTTTGTCGCGGATTTACTTTGTGCCGACCCACTCCCTGGAATTGGTGGAAGCCTCAGCTCTGCGACAAGCAGCCGAAGCCGGGATGATCGAATCCCGCTTGCCGGTGATCATGGCCCATGATGTCTTGGTGCAGTATCTGATCACACTTGGGGTGGCCGATGGCTTTCGTCCAGATGAAGTCTACGAGGAAGTGGTTCAAACTTATGCCTATCAGGAGCTGAGTCGGGTGGAATTTGACTGGATGCTGGACTTTATCACCACGGGTGGAAAGTCGCTCTATGCTTATGACGCCTACAAAAAGGTGGAAATAGACGAAGAAGGCCACTATCAGGTTCATGACAAACGCATCATTCTGCAACACAAAATGTCGATCGGAACGATCGTGAGTGATGTGGTGATGACGGTCAAATACCTCAAAGGCGGTCGCCTTGGCACGGTAGAAGAAAGCTTCATTTCCCAACTCAAGCCAGGAGATATTTTCTGGTTTGCCGGACGACCGTTGGAATTGGTGAAGGTGCGCAACCTGGAAGTGCTGGTGCGCCGCGCCAAATCGCAGAAAGGCAAGGTCCCACGTTGGATGGGCGCGCGCATGCAGCTCAGTTCGCAGATGTCGGAGATGCTGCGTCAGCAGTTGGATGATTTCAAATATCGCCGCCTGCATGCGCCGGAAATCGAATGCCTGGTGCCACTCTTCGAAGTACAGGAACGCTGGTCGGCCATTCCCAAAGGTGAAGAGTGTCTGATCGAATCCATTCACAGCCGCGAAGGGCATCATTTGTTTATTTACCCTTTTGAAGGCCGGGTGGTACATGAAATTCTGGGCACCATTCTGGCCTATCGGCTTTCACAGCGACAAGCCCAGAGCTTTTCCATCGCCATGAATGACTATGGTCTGGAATTGCTCTCTGATCAGGAAATCCCGATTGAGGACGCGCTCTCCGATGGGCTTTTTTCTCCCGAAGATCTCAGCGAGGACATCACCCGTAGCATCAATGAAACGGAAATGGCCCAGCGGCGCTTTCGGGAAGTGGCCAC
>JBCBZF010000305.1:0-6901 GCA_039815525.1 Bacteroidota bacterium
ATTTGGGACAACTTTCTGAATACCACCTCTGGAACCATTCCTTCTGTTCGAAGCCTATTTTAAATCGATACATATAGCAATCACCATCGCTCCCTTAATTCTTCAACAATAGACTGTTTCCTGAAAAATCTGGAGCCAAGGGCGGAAGATTTATTCAGGATCTCTGCCAACGCTCAGCCGCTTTATTCAACTCACCACCCTTTGAAAGAGATCCTGAATCCCTTCTTCGCTGCACTACGAAGGGTTCAGGAAACGTCTTGGGATGTTTATGTAAATAAGCTACTCCCTATTCCCTTAAACTTCCTACCTTCATCCTTATGTGGACCTGCCCCCGCTGTAAACGACGTTTTCAGAAAAACAACCAATCGCACATGTGCGTGCTGCGCGAAGTGGGCGAGCTGTTTCTGGACAAGCCAGACGAGATGGTCCTCGCCTACGACGATGTGCTGCAAATCATCTCCAAGTGGCAACCCAATACTTGGGGGGCATCCGTCAGCAGCATCGTTTTTACCAGCAAAAAGGCCTGGCTCATCATCAAGCCGATGAAAAAATGGCTGGACATCAAGTTTTACCACGACGAAGAAATTCGCTCCGACTTCATCGCGAAGGTTTCCCGTTTTGGGAAAAAGCACGCCTACCACATTCGGGTCAGTCGCCCGGAAGAGCTCAATGAAGAGATTTTTGAGTTGTTGAAAATGGGTTTTGCCTATTCGTTGCGGTGATCCTATAGCCGCCGGGCGCGTTTCCTGAAAGATCCGCAACGAAGTGAAGGATCTATTCAGAATCTCTGCCAATGCCCGGCCGCCTTATTCTACCTGCCATGCTTTGACAGAGCTTAACCCGCCACGAAGGCCAGAGAAATGTAGGTTCCAGGAACGTTTTTTCGTTTCTCACCGCAGCAATCGCTGCCCAATTCCACAATCCAAACACCGTTTGTGCGCACAATAATGCTTATGCAGTTGAACCATCCCCTGCGAAACCAGGGCGTCGCCACAGGAGATGTCCAGATCCGTGAAAGCACGGGTGAGGCGGTTGGCTTCCGGTGGCAGGCCGGTCAGTACATCCTCGATAAGGTCACCGATGTCAGACCGCCCATGGGCGCGGTGGTATAAGACTGCCAGCGGCAGCAGGACGTTGATCAACAAAACCTGTTTGTGCGACTTGCCCAGCTTCTTGCTGCGGGCCGCACTTTCCACCCCAAAGCGATAATGGGTCTGCCAATAAGACGAAGCCTCAATTGGCGCTTTGAGCAGCGCTTTCATCCGTTCTTTTTCTAGCAAAGGCGTGAGCTGCCGGAAGAAAAAAAGCAAATGCGCCAGCTGGGAAAGGCGAATGGTTGGGAAGGCGGCAGGACGCATGCGCAAAAACTTCATGGCGATGGGTAGTTCATCATCCAATTGATGTTTATGGGCCAGGAACGCCCAGCTTTGACGTAAATGCTGCCAATAACCACCATCCATTTTCCCTCTCAATAAGCCGCTCCCACCAAACAAAAGGGCTTCTGTTTTCTCTTGATCATGTACATACAACTTCCAGATTTGGGCCGGTATTCTTTGTGCAAGCAGGCGAAAAGCTTCCTGGTTGACGGTTCCTCCCATGAAGGCCGCCATTTCTTCCCAACAAATTTGCTCCCAATTCTGAATCTGATGGTTCAGACGGTTTTGAATTGCTGCTGCTTTTTGTTCCATGCGTTCAATGGCAGTGCGTTGTAACCAGAGATTGACGTGGAACGGAGCGATTTGGGGTAGGTTGGCCTGACAGGGAATTTGCTCCTGTGCCAGTTGTAAACGGTGGTAGGTGTGCAGCAATCGCGGTGGAATGCGTTCATTGAGGACGACTTCAGGGATAGGAGTCCCATCCTGTCGGAGAATCGCTTGTCCATCGCTGTGCAGGACCACATGTAGAATGACATTGTTGTACGCCGGATCATCTTGATGTTTGTGCTTATACCAATCGCCAGCGTGCATGTGCATTTCTACTTGCCCAAACCAACTTAACCCACTAATTTTGAGATGGGCCTGTAGAAAATCTGGCCCGGAATTGGGATTGCGGAGGCCTGTTTTGATGATCTGGACCGCTTGGCCATCTGTGGTACGCAAATCTCGAAACTCAAAATGCAGATCGCGCCAAACGTAATAGAGGAAATCCTCAGTAAGATTGCTGAGAAGTGTCATGATTGTGATGTGTTTTCAAGTGCTGTTACGAAGGTACGGATTGTTTTGGGAAGGGCAAAAAAGGGCGCAATGTCATGTTCCAATCAATTCCAGACCAGGGCCTTACGCGTCTGCCAATATACTTCCGGGCTTTCCGCCAATTCGTCCAGTAATTCCTCCGCTTCTACGTTCAGCTGTAAAGCCTGAAGATTGGACAAGAGCTGTGCCTCGGTTGCCGCACCACTCAAAACCACATGGACCCAGGGCTGAGATAAAACCGCCGCCATGGCCAGCGTATCCAGGCTGACAGAGTACTTTTCAGCCATTTGCAGCAGGTAGACTTTTTTCTCTCTAAATGCTGGATCACTGTTTCGGTCTGTCAGGCGGCCATTGGCCACCGCTTCTTTGATGATGACACCCATACCGGCCTCATTGACTTCAGCCAGAATGTTGCCGGCAGAGGGCTCTAATAGATTCCAGGTTGCCTGTACCGTGTCAAAAACCGGACGGCCATCTACTTCCACCTGCATGGCTTTCCGCAAGGTTTCGGCTTGTTGGGGACCGCTGAGAGAAAGGCCCAGGGACATGCCGGCTGCTTTTTTCTCAACCATTGCATTCAGAACTTCAACATTGGATAGAATGCCACTGTCCAGGGTTGCAGAATGGACCTGATAAAGCTTAAGATATTGAGACAAAAACATCTGACTTTCCTCCCATTGCTGTTGAAAAACCGGCAAACTGTGTTCTTTGACTTCGTGATGCTCTGCTTCTACCTGCCAGTCAGCAGTGTAGGTATAGCCCCATTTTGAGCCAACCACTGCATCTCTCTCGCTTTTTTGTCGATCCAGCAGCCACTTACCCAAAAAGATTTCGGCTTTTCCATAAGAACGGGCTGCATCCAGATAACGAACACCATGCTGCCAGGCCAGATCAAGCATGCGGTGGGTATGACCCTGCATCGCCTTGATGTCATAATCACCTTGTAAATCCTCGGCATGGCCAAGGTTGATATAACCCGGACGTCCCAGCGCCGCCAATCCCAATCCAATCCGCGAAACATGCAGGCCGCTCCGGCCCAGAGTGGTGTATTCCATGCCGGAAAACTACTATGCTTCTGAACCTGTTGCAAGGCAATGCTCCGGCCATTAGCTTGCAGCATGCTCTCTTATCCCAACAACATCCAACCGCTGGAACCGGCTCTTCGCCAAATCGTTGCCTGGCGCGTCTGGGGAGACGCCATTGTGTTTACCAATGGCTGTTTTGACCTATTACATCCCGGTCATGTTGACTGCCTGGGAAAAGCACGTCAGGAAGGAGATCGCTTGGTGGTCGGACTGAATACCGATGCCTCGGTTCAGCGCCTAAAGGGGCCATCCCGTCCCATTCAATCTGAGCAGGCACGCGCCCTGGTTCTGGCTGGGTTACAGGCCGTCGATCTCGTGATTTTGTTTGAAGAAGACACCCCCTTGAGATTGATTCAGTCCATCCTGCCCGACGTTTTGGTTAAGGGCGGAGACTATAAGTTGGATGAGATTGTTGGGGCGAAAGAAGTGATGGACCATGGAGGAAGTGTGAAAACCATTCCTTTTTTGGAAGGCTATTCGAGCAGCAGCATCATTGAGAAAATTCAGCGGATTTGATTTTCAAGAACCAAAAAGGCCAAGCCATTTTTTACCCACTTTTCGACATGATTTGATTTGGGCACCACCTCAAAGGCCAAAGAACCCAGGACCAGATCCATGTCCCCATCCTGATCCCAATCTGCTGCATCCATGCTGATCCAGCGTCCCAGCTCCACTTGCGGAAAACTGTGGGCGGTGAAGGTGTCCTGACCATCATTGCGCCAATACAAAAAACCTTCTTTGGCACCGGTACTGAAGTCAGGGAAAAAGGAAATGGCGGCAATGTCCAAGTCTCCATCCTGATCAAAGTCTTGCGCAATGGCTTTGTAAGCACCGTTTTGGGGAAGAAAAAAGTGTTCAGAGAATTGATGTTGTCCATCATTCAGGAATAAACGAATGCCGTGATATGGTTTCAGGATTGGTTTGAAATCCGCATTATCACCACAAGTGTAGAGAATGTCCAATGCGCCATCCTGGTTCCAGTCCAGGAGCGTAAAATAGCTGGAGCCCCACGAAGGTGGAAAGCGCAGGAGTCTTTTTTCCAGAAAATTGCCTTGTCCATCGTTCTGAAAGTAAAAAATTCCTTCGTCTCCCTGGCCAAACAAAGCCACTATGTCGAGGTCTCCATCCTGATCCAGATCGACAATCTCTGTACGGGTCGCGCCGGCTTGATCACGCAGCACCTTAACTGTCCAATTACCCGGTTCACGATTGTCCCATATTCCCAATCTGCCGGTCCACTTGCCAAATTCGCAGATCACGATTTCGCTTTGCCCATCCTCATCAAAGTCGGCATAGGCAGCGTGAACCGGACGTTGCAGGGCTTGAATTAAAATCTCTGGTTTTCCTTCTTTTGTCCTGGGCAGAGAGAACAACATGCCTTTTGCCTGATCCGTGGGCGAAAAAGAACCCATTACGGTCATGAACCATTGGTCTGCTTCTTCCTGTACATGCACCAATCCTTCCCGTGTATTGGCAGTTTGTCGTAAAGAAAGATGTGCATCAAAATAATGCATCCGACCGCTTTGGGCATCGCCAATCAGGATGTCGCCCTCTGTGGTAAATTGCACCAGGGTGCTGCTGGGAGGCGAAAGGAAATGATCTGGAACCCGGAATTGAAAGTGAGGGAGTCGATCAAGGATGGGGATTGATTTCTCTCTCGACAATTCGGTGGGTGCATTGGATAAAAAGTATGTCTGAATGGCTTCCCAGTGTGCAGGGGAAATCTTCGGTTGGGCCGGAAACAGTTGGCTATCTCGTAGCTTTCTGCCTGCTTCACCTGCTTCAAACAATTCTACCCGCTCACTGCTGTCAGCGTAAAAACCCAACATAAAGCCCATGCGGGGCAATACATATTCCTGCCAGCTGTTTTTGTCCAGCAAGTCTGGTTCGGGAAACGCATGGCAGCTTCCACAATGCGCCTGTGCAAGCGCTTCCGCATTGATCGCCGGTGAATGTCTTTGTCCGCATCCGATCACAAACAAAGAGATACACAAAAACCAGCCTGATTTCATGGAGTCAAAGCTAGCCTCTGTGTGTTGTGAAATTGTTAAGCCGACATGAAAAAGAGGTGTTTTCTCCTGTCTTTTCTGCTGGAAACCTCTGTCTTTCGCAACTTGCATGATGGCGGAAGATGATCAATTAATGTTTTTCTGGAAGAATTTGCTGGTAGTCATGTGTCTAAACTGGTTCGGTATGATCAATCTAAAAACTGACAATTTTGTCATTTTGAACCCCTTTTCAGCATCTTTTGGAGTACCTGAATGTCATCCCGAACTTGTTTAGGAAGCTGGCTCAGGAAGACACGATGTGTGTTATGTAAGACCGAAAATCCATTTTGTCGTACCCCTAACTGGTCCGGGGTAAACAGGATGGCAAGATTTTTTTTATCTTGTCAGCTTCTGACGAATTGTTTAAAAAGCCGATGTATAGAATATTATTTACATTAATCTGTTTGGCCCTGGTAGCCAGTCATGCCCTGGCACAAGGTGAAACCAGCCGAGGCGCCGACAGCGTGGCTGTATCTGATGTTGTTGAAGAAACCGATGACATGATGATGGTCAAAGTCGATCATCCCCCGCTTGCAGATAAGCAGTTGAAACGGGAAAAAGTCTATTATAGCATAGGCGAGGCCATGAGAAATCCAGATGAGGTGTATAAACTTTCTCTGATGGACCAGAAGCTGAAACAATTCCCGGACATTTATCGCTTTCGTCATCTACAGGTTCTCAACCTGAGCAACAACAAAATCAAAGAGATTCCTGCCGAAATTGAGCGCTTGCCCAATCTGACCGCTGTGATTCTCCACAACAATAAGATTCGGATTTTGCCAGACGAGATGAAGACACTGAACAATCTTCGGGCAATGTATTTGGGGAAAAACCGCATCGCGACCATGCCTGCCTGGGTAGGTGGCCTTAGTAAGTTGCGGAAACTGGATCTGTCATACAATCTGGTTACGCAGTACGAGATCGAGCTGATTCGCTTCCGCCTACCGCGCTGCGAGGTAACGCACTGATTTTTTAAAGTAACTGAAAGACGGACGCTTCCAGCGTGCGGATGGCCTTGGAGCCTTTGGGACTGGGGCTAAATTGGACTGATTTGCCCTCATCATACACATGCAACTTCCAATCCGGTGTTGTGAATATTCGTGGTAGGGCACGCCCATCCATGCTGGCCGAAAAGCGGTTGTGAAACTGATCTTTTTCGCGTTCAGTGAAAATGACATCTATGTCTCTGATCACCACCTGTTCTGCGCCACTTTGCCAAACCAAACTATCGGCTTCTTTGATCAACTCATTGGTGAAAAGTGATCCTTTGAGTGCTGCAGATTGTTGAATCGTATCCTTGTAACGGAAGGTCAGATCCAGAAAGGCGGTCTCCTTTGCGCTGTTTCTGAAACCAATTGGCTTGATGAAATACTGTACCCCCTCTTCGCCTACAAAAAAGGATTCGTATAACTTTTTGCCCTTTTTGGCACTGCCGGGTTTGATGCCACCGCAAGCAAAAAAGGATAAAGAAATCACAGACAGAATAAGGGCAAAGAATTTAGTCATGACAGAGGGATGCTTGAAAGCACAAAAAAAGAATTCCATCTCTTTATTCCGAAAGTGTACAGGATATAAA
>JBCBZF010000416.1:0-5909 GCA_039815525.1 Bacteroidota bacterium
GAACCAGGTGATGATGAAGTAGCTTCGCGATCGGCCTAACGAAGGCATGGCGGCGCGCTGCTTATAAAGCCGCCGCCTTTTTTTGAAGGTTTACCTTTCTGATTACCCTTGGCCTCATGATCGCGGCCAATCGTCTCTTCAATCTTGCGACCCGCTTTGAGGGCTTCAATGTCAATTTGTCCTTTATTTATCTGGCACCAGCTTGCCTCGTGGCAATTTTCATCCGAAACTTTTTTGGCCTGGGTACGGCTTTTCTCTGTAATCTATTGGTTGCATTGTTTGGTGCGGTTTTGATCCAGCAAAGCCTGGAGTTTGCCTTTGTCCAGATTGTGGCTGGCACGGTCGCGGTGTATACCCAAAGAAGAATCCGCAAGCGTGAAGATCTGTTGTTTTCGGTCTTGTATATCTTCCTGGGCTACATTTTTGCCTTTCTGGTGTACAGCAGTTATAGCGAAGGTGGGTACAGTAAAATCAACTACTTCACGCTCTTGCTGTTTGTGATCAATGCAGTGGCGACCATTATCGCCTATAATTTTATTTATCTGCTGGAACGCTTATTTGGCCTGACTTCTGATTTGACCTTCATCGAACTGTTGGATACCAACCATCCGCTGCTGAAAGAATTGGCGCGCAAAGCACCGGGTACCTTTCATCATAGCCTCCAGGTGGCCAATCTGGCCGAAGCGGCTGTCTCTGAGTTGGGTGGGAATGAACTTCTGACGCATGTAGGAGCACTGTATCACGACATTGGTAAAATGCCCCAGCAGCAGTTTTTCATTGAAAATATGTCAGAGGCGCAAAAAAATAACAGCCCGCATCAACGGATCTCTGATCTCGAAAGTGCTCGAATCATCATTGACCACGTAACCAAAGGCGTAGAACTGGCGCAAAAACACAGTTTGCCAAGAGACATTATCCGCTTCATAGAAACCCACCACGGCACCACCCGGGTAGAATATTTTTACCGTAATCACCTGAAAGAAACGGATGCAAATCCCGAAGACAGCGACAGTGATTTTCGCTATCCAGGACCCCTGCCGTTTTCCAAGGAGACGGCGGTTTTGATGATCGTAGATTCGGTGGAGGCTGCCTCTCGTGCCATGGCACAACCCACCCCTGAAGCCCTCAAAGATCTGGTTGACAACATTGTCGATTATAAAATCCGGGAAGGCCAGCTGAAGGAATCGAATCTTACTTTCGCTGACATCACCATCATCAAACGGGTCTTGCTCAAGCAGCTCAAATCAATTTATCATGCCCGGATTCAGTATCCTGAAGAGGTTAAAAAATAATTCTATCTCCAATATTCAGTCAGCCGCTTGTTGGTCAAACCAAATCTTGAGATTGGCCTTCATTTTGTCCCATTTTACCCGGTTCATGGCAGTCTTTTTTGACAATTTTTTAAAGCTTTTTTCATCTATTTCCGCCCATTCTTTCCGATCAAGTCCGGCTAAATTCAGGGGTTTGAATTCATGGCCTGGATGTGGTTGGGAAAATCGGTTCCAGGGACAGACCTGCTGGCAAATGTCGCAGCCATAGGCCCAACCCTCCATTTTGTCATGAAAAGCATCGGCAATTTCTTCCCGCAATTCAATGGTCAGATAGGAAATACACTTGTTCGCATCAATCTGGTAGGGCTGTAGGGCATCAGTGGGACAGGCATCCAGACAGCGGGTACAGGTTCCACAATAGTCTTTGATTGGCCCATCATAGACCAATTCGAGATCCAGAATCAGTTCTCCGATGAAAAAATAAGAACCCCGTTGCGGACTGATCAGATTGGTGTGTTTCCCAATCCAGCCCAGACCAGCACGTTTGGCCCAGCTTTTATCCAGGACTGGCGCAGAATCTACAAAGACCCGCCCCGAAATTTCGCCGCCCACCCAATCTTGTATCTGTTCAAAGAGGCGGTAGAGCTTTCGTTTTAAGACTTTGTGATAATCTTCCCCCCAGGCATAGGACGAAATTTTGGGACTGCCTTCCGGCTGATGCGCTTCCGGATGCGGGAAATAGTTGTGAATGACACTGATGACACTTTTTGCCCCTTCCACCAACAAACGGGGATCGAGCCGTTTGTCAAAGTAGTTTTCCATATAGGACATCTTACCATGACGCCCTTCCTGAAGCCATTGTTCAAGGTCTTTGGCTTCTTCCTCCAGAAAAGCAGCCTCAGAAATTCCTACCAGATCGAAGCCCAGGGCTTGACCTGCCAGTTTGATCCGTTGACTCAACTCTGACGGATTCATATCACTCAAACTATTGCGATGCTGGGCTAAAGCCAAATCCGTCCACCCCAGGAATCATATATGTGTTTCTGCTTCGTTTCGATTTTGAATCTTGCTAACGAAAGTGGATTTTCCTCCCAAATTTCAACTTTATGCCGCAATTGTCAATACGGTTTTTTGTCTTTCTGTTCCTGATGGGAGTGAATCTAGGTGGATTTGCGCAGCGCAACTGGGGGGAAGATGCTTTTCCGCCGGGAGAAGATGGTCTGCGCGAAATGCTGATGTATGTCTTAGAAGCGGATGAAGAAGAAAGAAGAGAATTGACCGAGGCGTTGGTTCCGGATTTATCGGATTGCGAAGCGGTGTTTGACGGAAAATACGGGAAGAAAATTTTTAAATACCAGACCCGCCTGAGCAAGATTGCAGACATTGTGTTGCAACCCTTGCTGGAGGAACAAACCCAAATCTTGATTTGGGGCAGCAATACCGAAGAATTATTGGCCTATCAGGGCGAAGCCCGTGATTTTCAAGGTGGATATCGGGAACTGGCACCCTACATCAAGGCAGAGCAGACTTTTTTTCGGGCAAAATTTGTCGAGCCGGGACATAAGCTGGGCAGTTCGTATGATCTCTTTGTGCATGTCAATGGCCATTGGACCTTGATTCACCGACCCTGGGCGGTCCTGTTTCAATGAGTCCAACGAATCTCCGCCTGGTGAACCTTCACCTTGAGTTGTTTAAAATGCACCTCCCGCATGCTGCGGCTTACCATGAAGCCTTCTTTTGGAAGCTGAGCCAAAAAATCCTGCCCGATGGGCCTCCCCGGTTCTGTTAACAGCATCACACCATGTCGCGGCAGTAAGGCCTTGATCGCCTGAAGCAAGGGGGGACCGTTTCTTTCTTCATACATCACATCTGCTGCCAGCAAAACATCCGGCTGGAAATCGATCAAAGGATTGCGCCAATCAAGTATGGCCGTTTTTGGGAGGCTGGAAAGATTGAGCCGCCAACATAATTCGGCCATTTGCAAGGCTTCCGGCAGGTAATCTGTTTGGACAACTGCGGCCCCCTTTAAGCCGGCTGCAATACCCGACATACCCAGACCGCAGCCCAATTCCAGTACACCTGAATCTGAATGAATGGCAGGAAACTCAAACACCCAATGCGCCAGTGCAATCGCGGAATGCCAAAGATCTGCCCAGTATGGAATGCGCTCATCAGCTACATCTTCATCTTCTGGTCCCTTCGCAATCAGTTCGTCCAGCAGTGTGTCGGTATCGGCAACGACTTTCATCTCGATCTGATGATCAGCCAGGTCAAATGTGTGGCTTTCCAACAGATATTTGGCATCCATCTTTGCCAGCAATTGGCGGGTTTCTATATCATAATGAGACATATGGCAAGGCTCACAGCATCAAAGTGGCCAAAAATACGCAAATTGAGTGATGATCAAGACCATATCCCTGAGCAAAAGTTATCGTGGGTCGGAATTTGAAACCCTGGCCCTGGACCAGGTGTCTTTGTCTGTCAAATTTGGGGAGTTTGTGGCCATTATGGGACCCTCAGGTTGCGGAAAGTCGACGCTTCTCAATATCCTTGGCTTGATCGATCTGCCAACCGAGGGAACGTACCATTTTCTGGGACGTGATGTCTCGCATTGCGAGGAGGAAGCACTGACCGATCTTCGAAAAGACCATATCGGCTTTGTCTTTCAGCGGTTTAATCTGCTTGATGACCTGACAGTTTTTGAAAACGTAGAGTTGCCCCTGATCTATGCTGAATTCGGCCGTCGTCAGAGAAAGGAGAAGGTAGAAGAAGTACTGGAACGTTTGGGAATGATGCATCGCCGCAATCACTTTCCGCAGCAGCTCTCGGGTGGGCAGCAGCAAAGGGTTGCAGTCTGTCGGGCCCTGGTCAATCAACCAGCTCTCCTGCTGGCGGATGAACCAACCGGGAACCTGGATACGCAAAATGGCAATGATGTCATGAAGCTTTTGGTAGAATTAAATGAGCAGGGAACCACTGTGATCATGGTTACGCATTCCCAGCGTCATGCAGACTTTGCCGACCGGGTGGTCCGCCTCATGGACGGTCGCATCGTCTCTGAAAGTACGATGATCATGTGATCAATCCTTCGTTTGGCTGCCCCACCAATCTTTATTGGGCTGGTAGTCAGCTGTTAACATCTGCTTGCGTTCTGCTTCCAATCTGTCTTTTACTTCTGTCGCTTGCCGCTTCAGGTAACTGGTACGTTTTTCAGGATTAAAATCAGGATCTGCTGTCGGGAAGCGTGCGTTTGTTGCGCACAGCCAATCGCTTAAGCGGGCTGATAGTCTTTCGGAGACTGATGGATGAATAGAGAGCAAATTGTGCTGCTCTCCCATGTCCTTATGCAGATTGTACAATTCTTCCCGACCATCTTCGTGATAGCGAATCAACTTCCAGTTTTTAGACCGAATGATAGAAGATGGTTCCCCTCCCTGGTTGCCGTAATGCGGATAATGCCAAAATAATTCTCTTTCGGGCAGTGCTTGCGCGGAAAAAACGGGTCGAATATCGATTCCGTCCACATGTTGATCGGGGAGCAGATCCAGCCCGGCCATGCCCAGTAGGGTGGGGTAGAGGTCCATGTGAATGATTGATTCCTCACAACGGCTGCCTGATGGAATCATAGACGGAAACCGCATCAATAATGGCTCCTGAATCCCCCCTTCCCATTGACGGCCTTTTCCGCCACGTAAAGGGAGCATGGAGCTGGAAAACGCATCACCCGAACTCACACCACCATTGTCAGAGGTAAACACGATGATGGTCTCTTCCACAATTCCCTGGCGTTCGAGAGCTTCCAGCACCAACCCAATGCTTTCATCCATGCTTTCTACCAGACCAGCATAGACGGGGTTATCCTGATGTTGTCGGACAGCTTTGCGGCGGTCAAAAACAAATGCGCTGTCTGCAAGCCCAGCCTGAATCGCTTTTGACCGATATTTCTGCCACTTCGCTTTACTGGTTTGGATTGGGCCATGGACAGCATAGAAGGAGAGATAAGCCAAAAAGGGTCTGCTTTGATCCCGGTTCCGGATGAAGTCTGCCGTTTCCTTTGCCAGACGTAGGCTGAGGTTTTCGCCTATTGGCCCATCCTCGAGACGGGGATTGGTGTAAGGCGAAAAATAGCCGCCTCTGGGACTGCCAGCCCAATACCCACCAATGTTGACATCAAATCCATGATCTTCGGGCGAAGAACCTTCATCTCCAAGATGCCACTTTCCACAAAACATGGTTTGATATCCTGCGGCCTGAAATGCTTCTGGCAGAACGATGTCTTCGGCTGGTAATTGTTGATTGTAGGAAGGAGGGAAAACCGGCGTATGACGATTGTGTGTACGCCATTCTTCACCGGAGCGATCGCCAATCCAGGTCGTAATACCATGACGCGTCGGATAGGTCCCGGTCAGGATGCTGGCACGGGAAGGGCTGCAAACCTGGCAGGCGGCATAGGCCTGGGTAAACATCATTCCTTCCCGGGCAAGGCGGTCGAGATTGGGCGTCTCGTAATACGAACTTCCACTACAACTCATTTCATTCCACCCAAAATCATCGGCAAGAATGAACAAGACATTGGGATGAAGTTTGGCCGGCTTGGGTACGCAAGCCGAGAGCAAACAACAGCAAAGAAGGAAGGAA
>JBCBZF010001325.1:0-1502 GCA_039815525.1 Bacteroidota bacterium
GCTCTGGGCCGGATTCATGCAGTTACCAATCTGATTGAAGGTGTTTCTGATCGAGATCTGGTGGTTGAGGCGGCTACAGAGCGTGTGAGCTTGAAGGAAAAAATTTTCCAGGACATGGATGCGCATGCACCTGCGCATGCTGTTCTTGCAACCAATACTTCGTCTATCTCCATCACCAAAATTGCGGCTGTAACCAAGCGCAGCGACAAGGTGATCGGGATGCACTTTATGAATCCGGTACCGATGATGAAGTTGGTGGAGGTGATCAATGGGTATGATACCAGCGAAGAAACCACGCAGAATATCCTCGCGCTATCCCGCGATTTGGCCAAGGAGCCAGTTTCGGTGCAGGATTACCCCGGTTTTGTGGCCAACCGCATCCTGATGCCTATGATCAATGAAGCGATCTACACCCACTACGAGGGGGTTGCGGGTATCGAGGAAATTGATGCGGTGATGAAGTTGGGGATGGCACACCCAATGGGACCATTAGCCCTGGCTGACTTCATTGGCTTGGATGTATGCCTTGCCATTCTGGAAGTGCTCCACGATGGTTTTGGCAATCCCAAATATGCGCCATGCCCCCTATTGCGGAATATGGTGGCCGCCGGACACCTGGGGCGAAAGAGTGGCAAGGGATTTTATACCTATGAATAGGTAAGATTTTTTCCTGGTTCTTGCTTTGTAAAGACTGGGATAGATTACGGCTTGTACAAGAGTAGACACAAAGACGCAAAGCCTTTTTGGCTGATAACCAAAATGTTGCGTCTTTGTGTCTTTGTATTCTATATCGGCAATGCGTTTGGTGCGGTTCTATTTATCTGCAATGTGAAAGGGGGCGAGTGATGATATATATTACGGAAAATCGTATTTGTTTCAACTGCCAGACTCTGCTTTTTTGATGCAGCTCTTGTAATCTTGTTCTGTTATGTGGAGAAAATTGTTTTTGCTCCCCACCCTGGCTTTTATTTTGGCTTCCTGCTCAGTACCTGACCCTTTTCATACGCTGGAGGGGCATTGGACCCTGGATCATTACGAATATCTTACCGAACAATTTGTGTACCCAAAGCCGGACCATGTGGATGGCGAAGTAAGCGTCACCTTTTCAGACAATGGGCGCAGAGGGGACTTTGTCGGGCACACCATTATGAATCCTTTTCAGGGAAAATATCAGATTGCTTCCAACGGGAAGATGGAAGTCTCTGAGATTGCAGGCAATCTGCAAAGAGACCCCGATTGGGCGGATCAATTCTGGGACGCATTGGCTGATGCTGATTCTTACCAAATCCGAGGAGACTTTCTGGATATCTTTTATGAAGGCGGTTTGCGGAAAATGGTCTTTGTGCGGAATTAATGGGGAGACCTAAGCAGAAGATTGCTAATTTGGCCGGGAATTTTTCTGCCCATGCGCAAACGCCTGCTCTCCGTATTACCCACCTTTGTGCTGCTGGTCCTGGCCATCTGGGTGATGCATGTTGCATTTGGGCCGGCACTTTGGAAAC
>JBCBZF010000778.1:0-3601 GCA_039815525.1 Bacteroidota bacterium
ATAACTTTCAGATCATTTTATAACGTAGCACAAGTTGATGGTTGAAAAACCACAGCTTTTTGACTTAGACCGGCTTCCCAAAAATGCGCCGATACACTGGCTTACGCCAGGCAAATTGTAAGTACAATACAGGATACAAAAATAAATCAAATACATGCCAGGGGCCTGCAAAGGTGATTTGGTCAAAGATCACGGAATTGGGGCCGTGGTTTTCGACGATATGATTATGTTGCCAGAAGGTCAGGAAAAAAGGGAGGCGGGTGCCCTCGTCCGTAAACCAGGCCCGGCGGTCGGTATAGCCGTCCTTGGTGATTTCGCTGATCCATTCATCCTTGATAAAGCCCATCAGCTTCATTTTCAAATGCACCACGTCGCCCTTCTTTGATCCGTCAAAGCGCGCAAGTTCGACACTGGCACCGGGGGGCGTTAGGGCCTCAAACAAATCCCGGTCAAAACGGGCCATTACCTCGCGATAATTGCCTTTTACCTTGGTACGGATGTTGATTTTCATCATGATTCAAAGGGCTTCCAGTTGGTCAAGATACATTGCGGCCTGCGCCAATGTTTTGCTTTTTTCTTCAGCTGACATGCGATTGAGGGTCCGATAGGCAAAACCAATGCGCGGATTCTGACTCAGTTTATCGCGATGACGCTCATAAAAGTCCCAGTATAAACTGTTAAACGGGCAAGCCTGTTCGCCATGACGTTTCTTTTTATCATAAAAACATGTCTTGCAATAATCGCTCATTTTGTCGAGATAATTGGCACTGGACACATAAGGTTTGGTGCCCACCAGACCACCATCGGCAAACTGGCTCATGCCACGGGTATTGGTGATCTCAACCCATTCGATGGCATCGATGTAAATGCCCAGGTACCAGCGGTCCAGATCATCCGGTGCAATGCCAGCCAGCAAGGCAAAGTTTCCGGTCACCATCAGCCGCTGAATGTGGTGCGCATAGGCATAATCCAACGATTGGCCAATGCTGTGGCTGAGGCATTGCATTTTGGTCTCGCCGGTCCAAAACCAGTCCGGCAGCTTACGCTGGTGATCAAAGTAGTTTTTGTCTGCGTATCCGGGCATGTGCGCCCAATAGACGCCCCGCATATATTCCCGCCAACCGATGATTTGCCGAACGAAGCCCTCCAATTGGGCAATGGAAATGCGTTCGGGATCTTTTTCCCAGGCTTCGATGGCGCGGTTGACCACTTCGAGGGGATGTAGCAGCTTGACATTAAGAGGAAAGGAAAGGCGGGCATGGAAAAGCGACCAATGTTCTTTGGTCAGAGAATCCTGATAGGTGCCAAAATGTGGCAGACAATGTTCGATGAAAAACGCCAGGGCATCCAGTGATTGCTGCCGGCTGGTAGGCCAGAGGTAGGACTGCGGATCAATCCTGCCAAAATGTTTGACCTCTGTTTTTTCAAGCATATCACATATTTCAGCGACATCCTGCTCAAAGCGAATCGGCTCTGGTATCGGCACTTTTCCATCGTAACGATTGCGGTTGTCTGCATCATAATTCCATTGACCCGTCACAGGTTCATCGCCTTCCATCATGATGTCATGCTTCTTCCGCATGCTGCGGTAAAATCGCTCCATCAGATAGGTCTTTTTCCCCTTGAACATCTCTGCCAATTCGGTGCGATGGGTCAGAAAATGTTCGGTATCTGCAACCCTGTATTCCAGTCCCAGCGCCTTTGCCACTTCAACCAATTCTTCATCCAGACGATATTCATCCGGCATTTGCCATTCAAATTTCTGGGGCTGATGTTGTTCGGTGAGTTGAGAGAGATTGGCAAAAAAGCTTTGTTGATTGTCTGGATCGTCTAAACGGAAATAGCGGAATTGGTGCCCCTCAGCGTGTTTTTCGGCGGCAAAGCTGCGCATGGCCAGGAAAAAGCCCACCACTTTCTGGATGTGATGCATCACATAGTCCGTTTCTGAGCGAACTTCCATCATCACGTAAAGAATCCCGTCGTCTTGTTGGTCAAACCAGCTGTGCTGGTGATTGAGTTGATCGCCCAGAATGAGGCGGAGCGTATGAATCATGGAAGTCTAACTCCGTTTGGGCAAGGATGGTTTGCTGATTATTTTTGGGGTATGTACGCTGATCTGCTCAAAGAAAAATTTCCACAGGACGAGGAAAATGGCTTGTTCCGGGTGCCCAAGCTGCCAGCAGTCAAATTAGGAAAGCTGCTCCGTAAAGATACCCGCATTGCCAGTCCCAATGATGTGTTGGCGCTGCATCTCTATTCGGGTATGTTCAGCAGTGGGGCGGTGATCTTTACCAAAGACCGTTGTTTTTATGATGATGGTTCTTTCATGTTGGAGGATGTGAAGGAAGTGCAGAACAAAGGCAGCAAACTGGTCGTGTTTGCCAATCAGCAGACCCAAATGGTGCCACATGAGGTTTCCACCAAAAATGATCAGGTCGCTAAAACCATCGAACGCATTCTGGAAAGTATTCGTCGCTTTGATCCCAAGGCTGAAAAGTTGATGGAGAAAACCGCTTATGAGGGTTATTCCAATACAGAACTTGACTGGCTGAACCTGCGCGACGAAATCATGCGGACCATTGATATGCTCTACGACCGTTATAATGATGGCAAATTGTCGATGATTGAGTATGAGGAGAAAAAGGATGAATTGCTGTCGCGTTTGTAGGCTGGGGATGTCTTCTGGCAGGCAAACACCATGATTTATGAAAAAAAATCAACTGCTCATTCTACTGGCGTTCACTGTTGCAGCTTGTCAGGAGCCGGCTAAACAATCAGACACAAAATCTTCCGGGGAAGCCAGCATCCGCATCGTATTTGGTTCCTGCGCAGAGGAAGACAAACCCCAACCCATGCTGACCGTCGCTGCTGGTCTCCAACCAGACGTCTTTGTCTATCTGGGCGACAACATCTATGGCGATACCCGAGACATGGAGGTACTGAAAGCCAAATATCAAAGGCTGGCTGACAAAGCTGAGTTTCAGATTCTGAAACAGCAGACGCGACTCCTGTCCATCTGGGATGATCATGACTTTGGTGAAAATGATGCGGGTAGACATTATCCATTTAAAGAAGCGTCCAAAGAGATTTTTATGGACTTTTGGGGAGTTCCCACTGATTCAGACCGTCGGAAGCATCCGGGAATTTATGGCGTAGAGTACCTCAAAAAAGAAGGCCTGACCGTACAAATGATTCTACTCGATACCCGCACATTCAGAGATGATCTGATCCATCGCGCTAAGGAAGACAGCATTTTGCATAAAAACGATTATGTCCCGAATGCAAGCCCTGACAGTACAGTCCTTGGCGACGAACAATGGGCATGGCTGAAACAACAGTTTCTGTCTCCGGCTGATGTACGGATTGTTGCGTCCAGCATTCAGTTTAGTCATGAATACAATGGCTGGGAATCCTGGACCAATGTCCCACATGAACAACAGCGGATGGTGGATCTCATTCAGGAGACCAAAGCAAATGGCATTATCTTCATTTCCGGCGATGTCCACTGGGGAGAAATCTCCAAAATGACGGTCGAAAATGGCTATCCGGTGTATGATGTAACCTCAAGTGGAATCACTGAGGTTGCAAGTGTTCCAATCGC
>JBCBZF010000190.1:0-8465 GCA_039815525.1 Bacteroidota bacterium
AGCTTTCGCAATACATCCCCTTCCCAAAATATTATTCTTCCCACCAATTTACACACACTGTCCAATCTGAAGGAATTAGACATCAGGGATCTGAACGTGGCCATTTTTTCCAATTTTGAACAGCTGGTCAGCCTGGAAAAATTACGCCTCGAAAATGTTCTCTGGGTCAGAATTCCACAAGGAGCTGATCAGTGGCCTAAATTGAAAAGTCTGGAAGTTTCGGAAGTTGAGTTAAGGGGGGACCTGCCTGATATGTTCAGAGGGATGAACAGTCTGACCTCCATTTACATCAGAGAAACGCCATTGACCACAGAAAGCCAACAGCATATCTTTCAGTCGCCTGCTTTAGAGGAACTCACCTTCAGTTTTTGTGAGATGGGCCAGATTCCGGACAACATTGGCAATCTGGCCAGCCTCAAAAAATTGGTCATTGCGACTGAACAGAATACGCTCAACCACCCAATTGTTTTACCAGAGACACTCAAAGACTTGCATCAACTTGAAAGCATCTATTTCAGTGCTGGCCTGGATCAATTTCCCATTGCGCTGCTTGGTTTGCAAAACACCATTCAATCGATCTCTCTGAAAGACAATCTCGAAAGCATTCCACCAGAAATTGGTGATTTTTCGGTTCTCAAACGCCTGAGTCTGCAACAGTGTGGGCTTTCCAGCCTTCCGTCCGAGATCCAGAATCTTGCCAATTCACTGGAAAACCTGGATCTGCGCGGAAACCAATTGAGCGAATCTATGCAGCAGCAAATCAGGGAATGGCTACCGGAAACCGACGTCCGGTTTTAATGTGCGATCACACCCGATCCCACCAATTCATCATCCAGGTACCAGGCCGCAAACTGTCCAGGCGTGATGCCCTTTTGCGCTTCGGCAAACTCAATGAACATGCCTTCGGCTTCCTGATACAAGACGGCCTGCTGAAGGGGCTGACGGTAGCGGATTCTCGCCATGACCGGCAATGTTTCCCCCTTGGCCAATCGCAGGTCGGGCCGCACCCAATGCACATCATCAGTACCGATAAAAAGTGCCTTCCGGTTTAAACCGGGATGGCGATCACTCATGCCAGTATAAATCACATTTTCTTTGATGTCAGTGGAGATGACAAACAGGGGTTCCACCTTCCCCCCTACCCCAAGGCCTTTGCGCTGGCCAATGGTGAAATAATGGGCGCCGTGGTGCGTCCCCACCACCTCGCCATCGGCGGGTTGATAGGTGTAAGGCGCAGCCATTGCTCTTCTTTTTTCCTGTGGGTTAGACAGTTCCAATACATCATTTTGCCGCTGCGCATAGACGGGCGCATCATCAGGCACCTCCACGATTTTGCCTTCCTTTGGCTTGAGTTGTTGCTGGAGGAATTCTGGTAATCTGACTTTTCCGATGAAACACAGACCTTGCGAATCTTTTTTCCCTGCCGTGACCAAGCCCAGTTTATCGGCAATTTCGCGCACTTCTGCCTTTTGCAAATGCCCTATGGGGAAAAGGGCTTTGGACAGCTGTTGCTGTGTCAATTGACAGAGGAAATAGCTCTGGTCTTTATTGGGGTCGGCTCCGGCCACCAGTTGGTGCACCATTTGTCCATCCTTCTCAAAGCTTTTTTTCTGGCAATAATGTCCGGTCGCCACGAAATCAGCGCCAACTTTCAGGGCCTTGTCCAGAAAAATATCAAATTTGATCTCGCGATTGCAAAGAACATCAGGGTTGGGGGTACGGCCGCTTTCGTACTCCGCAAACATATAATCGACGATCCGCTTTTTATATTCTTCGCTCAGATCAATCACCTGAAAAGGAATCCCCAAGGCCTGGGCCACACTCAGCGCATCATTGCTGTCCTCAATCCAGGGACATTCTTCCGAAATGATGACCGAATCATCGGTCCAATTGCGCATGAACATGGCAATCACTTCATGCCCCTGCTGTTGCAGTAAGTATGCCGCCACACTGGAATCCACACCACCAGACAGTCCAACTACCACTCTTGCCATAATCGATCAGCTTTTATGCAAAAATACAAAGGATTTAGATGTTTCAACATACAGATTACGGGCGTTGGGAGGATTGGTTGGCTCACCATTCCTTAGAGGCTGTGTTAACCAAAATGCTGGTCCATCCATTTCTTCATAAACGCAAGCAAAAGCTGATATGAAGAAATATGTACTGCTCGGGTGTGTACTTTGTCCACAATTTTTTTTCGCCCAAAGTTTTACCGAAGTCCCAATCACATCATTTGACGCTGTCAGCCGTGGTGCAGTCGCATTTGCGGACGTAGACGGAGACAACGATCAGGATGTGATCATTACTGGCTCCGGTGGATCTGACTTGGTTACCAAGCTTTATCTCAATGATGGAATCGGCAATTTCACAGAAGCCATGGACACTCCTTTCGAGGCGGTGGACCTCAGTTCGCTCGCCTTTGTCGATGTAGACGGTGATACTGACCAGGATGTTCTGATTACTGGCTCGACGGACTCTGCCTTTCTCTCTGCTTTATACCTCAATGATGGATCGGGTAGTTTCACAGAGGCCATGAATACTGCTTTTGAAGGCGTAGGCTCAGGTTCAGTCGCCTTTGCAGATGTGGATGGGGACGATGATCCGGATGTCATCATTACGGGCTCAAACGATGCCGGGCGTATCGCAAAGCTTTACACCAATGACGGAAATGGGAATTTCAGTGAAGTGGCCGCTACGCCTTTCGAAGGCATTGCGGCAAGCGCGATTGCTTTTGCGGATGTGGATGGCGACAATGATCAAGATGTTTTGATGACCGGTTCGAATGGCAGCAGTCGAATTGCCAGGCTATATACCAATGACGGATCAGGCAATTTTGCTGAAGGGGTCAACACGACTTTTGATGGGGTGGAAGGCGGCTCACTTGCGTTTGCAGATGTGGACAACGACAATGATCAGGATGTTCTGATTACTGGTTTTAATAGTTCAGCTTTCGCTACGGCCAAGCTATACGCCAACGACGGATCAGGAAACTTCAGCGAAATCACTGGCACAGCCTTTACCGGTGTGGGATCAAGTGCCTTGGCTTTTGCAGACGTGGACGAGGACAATGACCAGGATGTTCTGATTACAGGCTTTACCGGTTTTTTTCCCATCTCTACCCTCTTTACCAATGACGGATCAGGGAACTTTAGCGCTGTTCAAGCACCTGGCATTGACAGCGTCAATTTCAGTGCACTCGCCTTTGCAGATGTGGATGGGGACAACGATCAGGATGTATTGCTTACTGGGCGAAATCTAGGCTTTGTTCGCATTGCCAAGCTATATCTGAACGATGGGACAGTCAGCACAATTGGCGATCTGTATGCTGGCTTTCACCTGAAGCTTACTCCATATCCCAATCCAACCAAAGCAGACATCCTCAGGCTTCAATTTGATTCACCAGACCACGGGCTCGTCGATTTGAAAGTATTTGATGTAGCCGGCCGACTTGTGCGTCAACAGCAGGAATTTGTACCCTCTGGTAGGGCGAATCTTCGGCTCAACATCGCTTCACTGGCGATCGGCAATTACTTCATTCAAGTCCAGCAAGGCGCCCAAAGGGGAATGGCACGCTTTAGCATTCAATCACCCTGAACCAATTCCACCTATTGGCGGAACGCTACTTTCTCAAAAAACATCTCCGACAGACCAAGATGAAAAGAAACTTCACGCTTTTACTTATTTTCCTCTGCATCAGCAGTTTCGATCTATTCGCACAAGAATTGTCCAATACAAGCTGGGCCCTACATGATTCATTGGGAAATGTCTTTTTACATTTTCAGTTTGGCACAGATTCAGTTTTTTTCAGCAGCGACAACAATTCATTCAGCAAACTTGCAACCTATGTAGAAAACGGCAACGAACTGACCATAGTCGATCTGCCGGATGGTCCTTGTGGCTCATCTCATGACCAGGGAAAGTACAGTTTTCAGATTTCACACGATAGCTTGATCTTTTCAGTGGTTGAAGACCCTTGTATTAACCGAACAAGCACGCTAACCGGCTTCGATTGGGTTCTTCTTTCAACCAGTTTGCATCATGGAGATCGATTATCAGGCATCAGGATCTATCCCAATCCAGTGAGTGATTTCCTCATTATCGAAAATGCTTCGATTACACGTGAAGGGACATTCAGGATTCTAGACCAATTAGGCAGAAATGTTTTGTCAGGGAGTCTCGATCAGATAAAAACCATCACTGACCTAAGAAGTTTACCCCAGGGGGTCTATTTTGTGAAGCTTGACAGCAAGGGTGCCATTCCATTGATCAAGGAATGAAGTATAAAAAATGCCCTTCATCATACAACTATAGGTTGCCTTCTTCGCCAGGATAGCTAAGGGAGGAGAAGGCAGCTTTCTGATCGACTCTCTTTCAGCTTTAGTCCCACTGAAATCGAGCCATTTCCCCTGAAACTTTGTGCCATCTTTTTTATCTTGGAAGGAAAATAGCAACCAAACACAATCATGTCTTACCACAAAGCCATCTTGCAATCAGTGGTTAAACCATTGGTCATTTTTCAGTTGATCATCCTCCCTCGTCTATCCTTTTCCCAGATTGACTCTTTGAAAACCTTAAGCCTGGATGTTGAGATGATGGTATTGGATCAGGAAAAAGTCAAAAAGGAGCTAAACGATTTTTTACAAGATCAAAAGATCATACCAGATAAATTAGATGAATACCAAACTCGATTCAACGCCAGGTTTTCTTTATCAGAGGCTTCATATTTCACTTTTGTCGTGATCATGGAAAAATGGGGGGCGATTCAATCCAGAAAAATGGCGTCTGTCAATTACACCAAAAGACTTGCATCAATAGACGAAGAAATTCAACAGCTTGAAAAGGAAAAAAGCGAATACGAATCGCTACTCAAACAAATTGAGATCCAGTCTGCGAGCTATGCACAATACTGGGAGAGATTAGAATTGACGAAAACCGAGTTGCGTCAAAAGAATCGGTTGCGGACAGAATGGGCGGAAAGCGATAAAAAATTTGACGTAGCATTGCAGGTAAGTGAACGAAACTATTTATCTACCGAACCTGACTTCTCCTTTGTGAATATGCCTGGTATTCAGTTCTCCTACCTCCTTCCCGCCAATTCAGCAGATGGATTGTATCCTGAAGCCATGGTCGGATACGGTATAAAATACCTGATGAACAGAAGGAAAACATATCTGGAATTGGGACTCTTCCAAGCGGTTGGAGAAAATCAATCGGTGCGCTATGACGAACTGTACAAATTTGGCATTGGACAAGACTTTTATTCCGCACATCTTGGAAGAGGGACAAGAAGAAGTTTCAATTTGTATTCGGGCTTTAATCTGGGCGTTTTTATCCTTACTGGCGATGAAGAGAACATTACCTCCTGGTATGTGACGCCATCCATTGGATTGGAAATCTTTAAAAGCAAAAATATCCTTCTGGAAACAAAAATGGGATATTTTTTACCGTTTCGTGAAAACCGAAATATGAGAGGCTTTTTGCTCGATGCTTCCTTCAACATCGTCTTTTAAGGCCAAAGGATGTTAAGACTGTTTTGCATGACACGCTTCGGAAAGCGTGTTTTCAGCGGAACGGAGAAAAGACACATCGCCACGCCACCCTATTCAAACATTGTCCCCCCTTCAGGGTTCATCATATAATCGAGAACTTCTGCAGAGAAGCGACGCTCGATGGAAACACATCTATTTACCAGGAGGGCCTGAAGGTCCACCCGGACCGTCACAATCATTCTGTTATCTCGATCCCATGAAGTCAAACCGATTATTTCTGTTTCTCGCGTGTATGTTCACACACACGCTCTCTGCCCAAACATTTACCGAATCTCCGCAATTCCCTCCCCTGGAGGGAGTGGAATTCAGTGATGTTTCCTTTGCAGATGTCGATGGCGACAATGACAAGGATGTCCTCATAACAGGGCAAACCAGCACCGGCGAACTCATCTCCAAACTCTACCGCAACGATGGCACCGGTATGTTCACCGAAATGATGGGAACACCATTTCCTGGGCTTGGCTATGGTTCGGTTGCCTTTGCAGATGTGGACAATGACAATGACCAGGACCTCCTCATGACGGGAAGAAGTACATTGCCCGGTACCCAAATCGCGAAACTGTACCGCAACGACGGGATGGGTAATTTTACAGAAGTGATGGGTACCCCTTTCCGGGGTACAGAATTTGGCTCAGTCGCCTTTGCCGATGTGGACGGCGACAATGATCAGGATGTCCTGATCGCGGGCCAACGTACAAATGGATTACGATACACCAATCTGTACCTCAATGATGGAAGCGGTGGTTTCACAGAAAAATCCGGAACCTCTTTTGAAGGCGTCGCTGGGGGAGCAGTTGCCTTCGCTGACGTGGATGGAGACAATGATCAGGATCTTCTCATCACCGGTAGCAACAGCATTAACGGTCCAAACGCACTTGGATTGCCAGTTACAAAACAGTACACCAATGACGGTGCTGGCAACTTTAGTGAAAAAATGGGAACCGCTTTTGTGGGGCTTACGTCCAGCGCAGTCGCTTTTGCAGACTTTGATGGCGACAATGACCAGGATGTTTTCATCACCGGCTCAGGCATTATTCGGGATATTTCGAGAGTGTACACCAATGATGGCGCAGGAAATTTTACCCAAACGACCCCCCCACTTCCTGAAACCATCAGCTCCAACTCGGTCGCTGTCGCAGATGTGGACGGAGATACGGATCAGGATATCTTTGTTGCAGGATTGAATCAGTCTGGAACTATCATTGCAACATTATTCACCAATGACGGGGCAGGCGTCTTCACCGAATTAGTGGGAGCCTCCTTCGAAAATGTTGCTGGCTCAGTCGCCTTCGCGGACGTAGACGGGGACGCGGACCCGGATGTCCTCCTGACGGGCCAGGGGAACGCTATCGGTCCTACCGCAAAATTATACCTCAATGACGGGATCATCTCATCAAATGACCCCTTGTCTAGCTTTCCATTTGAATTGCATGTATTTCCGAATCCTTCTCCCGCATCTACACTCTATTTACGCTGCGACCTACCCGAACAAGGTGAGGCAACAATTCGCATCTACAATGTACATGGTGCCCTGCTGCTTCAGCAAGAGGAAAGCTTTACAAGTGGACAACAGACCATTTCCCTCGAGGTCGCATCTTTCCCTAAAGGCCAATATTTCCTTGAGTTGGTGGATGGCAAAATCAAAGGGAGCGCCAGTTTTGTGATTCAATAGAAAGCCCGGGGGAATAGGAGAACCAATTGGTCCCAGAACAGTCCTCCCCATCCTGAGTTGTGTAGACAAACAAAAACACCATTATGAGAGAGGTAAAAGCTCATCTGCTAATTGTCAGCATATTCGCACTCCCTTGGATACCGTCCTGCAAACAAGCAGAGGCGGTAGACCCGGTAAATACGAATACCTTTCTCAACGACATTATCGGGATTGACAATGGGGAGAAACTTTTGCTCTACAATGGAGAAAGCATCGATTTGGCGCAAGAGTCATTAAACTTAGACAATGCGGCGATCGTCATACAAAGCGAACCATCCAATCAAATCACATTGGGCAAACGCTATCAAGCAGAATGGAAGGAAGAAGCCTACAATTTCTTTCGTACCGAATTACCAATTCTCAAGGTCCAAACCCGTAATAGCCAGAGGATCAGTGAGACATATGAATCCTCAAAGTTTACGCTGATTGAAGCAGGACAAATTACTCTTTCGGGCAATATGGGTATCAAACTAAGGGGCAACACTTCGCTCTCCTTTCCTAAAAAATCCTATCGGATAGAATTATGGGCGGACGAAGAGGGGCTCAACAATGAGAATGAATCGGTTTTGAAAATGCGTGATGATGACGATTGGCTACTGGATGGCATGTGGAATGAGCCTTTGTCCATCAGGGACAAAAGCGCGATGGAAATGTGGTTGGATTTTGGCAGGGTGCAAGACGTGGACCGGCAAGATATTGTCCTGGGCGCGGCCCGGGAATACTGTGAACTATTCATAGACGGGGCCTACAAAGGCTTGTATTACATTGGCGAGCGACTGGACCGCAAACAATTGAAATTAGACAAATGTACGGACCAGTCTGATGGAGGAGAACTCTACAAAGCGAAAGCCTGGGATGCAGCGGTTATCGCTTTTTCTTTGCCTGAGTACGACAACAACAATCTACTCTGGGGCGGCTATGAGGTGAAGTATCCGGAAGAGACAGGGAAATTCGACTGGGGAAAACTAAAGGCATTTAAAGAGTATTTTAAAGGCAGCCTGCCCAATGATTTTGAAAATGTCTACCCACAGAAGGTAGATGTCGACAACCTGATTGATTACTTCATTCTCATCAACATTCTGGGTGCATTTGACAATGCCGGAAACAATGTTTTCATCGCTCGCAAAGACCAGTCCAGTCCATACTATTTTGTCTCCTGGGACTATGATGCAACCGTGGGATTAGACATCAGTGGCAATGCC
>JBCBZF010000717.1:0-3891 GCA_039815525.1 Bacteroidota bacterium
CGACTATCGATACCACATCGCCCATCAGTTGGTGGGCTATGGTGAAGCCAATTTTCAATTGGACGCTGCGGTTGTCAACATTATTGCGCCCAATAACTCTGCTGCATACACCAGAGTCGGTACCATTTGTGCCAATCCGCGTATCACCATCCGCAATACCGGTGCAACGGATCTGACCGAGCTG
Source organism: Bacteroidota bacterium (assembly GCA_039815525.1). GTDB lineage: Bacteria > Bacteroidota > Bacteroidia > J057 > J057 > JBCAWW01. The sequence goes on from JBCBZF010000717.1 coordinate 185, forward strand.
ACCATCAATTATTGGTTGAATGATGCGCAGACTCCCCAAAGCTATCAATGGACCGGGAATCTTGGCTTTATGGAAGAAAAAGTGGTTGAAATTCCCTCCACGGCAGAATTATGGTTTGACATGCAGGGAGACAACAACCGATTCTTTGCAGAGGTCCTTCATCCCAATCAGGGAACAGATGAGTATGCCTTCAACAATCAGATGCAGGCGAAATTCGACATTCCAGAGGTATTGCCGCGCACTTTTACCATTGAAACCCGGACCAACAATAATCACTCCGAAAACTCCTACCAGATGTATAGGGGGGATGGAAGCCTCGTTCGGATCAATGGACTGGCAAGTCCCAATACGACCTTCACTGATAATTATGTCTTACCTCCTGGTTGTTATCGGCTGGAATTCAAAGACCTCGGAGGTGATGGTATCCAGTGGTGGGCCAATCCCAATCAGGGCACGGGCTACGTACGGATTTTAGATGAGAATGGAGATGGCATCAAAACCTTTGAGTCAGACTTTGGTGGAGGCTTTATCTACAACTTTACCACTGATTTTGCCTTGCCAGTTGAGGAGGTGAACTTTCTGACCAGTATCAAGGTCTTCCCCAATCCGGCGGAGGATGTGTGTACCCTTGAAGCTGAAGATTTGAGCAGAGCGGAGATTCGGCTGACAAATGTATCAGGGCAACAAGTCTATGCTCCAGTTCTGTCCCGAACGGCTACCTCCGTTTCATTTGACCTGGGGGCCCTGAGCGCTGGCGTATACCTGATCAGCATTCAAAACGGAGAGGTGCGGACCAGTCGGAAAGTGATGGTGAAATAAGCTTAAAACCTTTCGAGCAAATCCTGCTTACGACGGGGGGAGACATCAACCATGTCTCCTCCCTTCATGACCAATTGGCCACCTTTTCCCTTTTTGTAAGCAGTGATGTATTCGAGGTTAACCAGGTGTGATTTGTGTACCCGCATAAATCCGAGATCGGTCAGAATGTCTTCATAAAACTTCAGGGAGCGGCAAATCATCTTTTTTGTCCCATCAAGTAAGTAAAAATCAGTAAAGTTCCCATTTGCCTGGCACCGCAGCACATCTTTAACCAAAACCACTTCAAAACCGTCCAATACCGGGAGCACCACTTTTTGATTCTTCTGGTTCATGGCGTGCATATTTTCCAGTAAAATCCGGGTGTGCAGTCCATTGCTTTTTGCCTCAATTGCTTGTTCGGCTTTCTCTACTGCGGCCACCAATTCGTCGATGTCAATGGGTTTGAGCAGATAATAGGCCGCACTGAAGTTAAAGGCTTTGATGGCGTAGTGGCTGTAAGCAGTGACAAAGATGGTCTCAAAATTGATGTCCTCAACTTGTTCCAGAAGGTCAAACGCATTGCCAAAAGGCATCTCAATGTCCAGGAAAACGAGTTGGGGTTTGTGTTGCCGGATTTTTTCCAGGCCAGTGCGGACCGATTCTGCCTCATCAGCCACCTCGATGTTTGGGCAGTATTTGCCGAGGTAGTTGCGCAGCGTCTCGCGGCTGGCCATTTCATCATCTACAATGATTGCCTTGAGCATGTGTTTTCTGATTTAGTCTTCTGAACGAATGGGTATGCAAATCTCTACTCTGGTACCGACATCCTCGGCTTCGGGTTCCCGGTCGCTGATCTGAATGTTGAGCTTGCGGCGGTAGAGCGAATCAATCAACTGCAAACGCGCGGCAGTATTTTTCATCCCAGTGGATTGATGTTCCCGCTGATTGGCCGTTTTGACCGCCTGAGAGCGCTCCCGCCCAATGCCATTGTCTTCGACGATAACCCGAATGTTGTCGCTTTCTTGTCGCATGCTGACCCACAGCATGCCTGGTGATTCTTTATAGCGGAGCCCATGCCAGATGGCATTTTCGATATACGGCTGAATCAGCATCGGCGGGATGTCGATCCCCTCGGGATCCAGGTCTGGATCAAGGGTGAATTCATAAGAAAATTTGTCTTTGAACCGAAAATACTCCAGCCCCAGATAGAGTTCGAGGACTTTGATTTCGGTGGTGAGAGGGACAAAATCTTCCTGCGAGTTTTCAAGGACTGCCCGCATCAGTTTGGAGAAGTCGGCCAGGTATTTATTGGCCGAGCGATCGTCATTTTTGGAGATAAAAGAATTGACCGAATTAAGAGAATTGAAGATAAAATGCGGATTCATCTGGCTGCGTAGCGATTTGAGCGCCAGCAATTGATTGGCGCGCTGACGAGCTCGATTGCTGCGCAAAATCAAGAGCGCAGAAATCAACAGGATCAGCAAGCCTGCGGTCAGAGAGTAGACGATCATCTTTTGCTTTCGCAAGCGATCATCTTTCTCTTTCATGCGCTCAGAGATGCGGTCAATTTGTTGGCCGAGATCAACGATGTTTTCCAGCCTGGTTTTGAGTGAATCAATGGTGTCCCGCAGAATTTTGGATTCCAGGACGCTGGCATCCTTGAGGACTTTAAAGGCTTCGGAGAAATCTCCATTGTCCTCATAGGCAAGCACCAGCCCTTTTTGTGCCTCATTCATTTCTACTTCATCCCCAATCTTTTCCGCCAGACTGACACTTTGCTCGAGATAGGGGACGGCTTCCTGACTTTGGCGATTATCCAGTAACAGCCGGCCGATTTGCAGCCTGCTGTTCAGTTCTCCCTCAATGTTACCCGATTCTTCATTGGCTTCTGCCACATCTTCCAGTACCTCCAGCACTTTTTTCTCTTCGATTGGATTGGCAAAATAGTGGGTGCCATTGGCTGCCTCCGTCAGCGTCAGATCTACTTGCTGTTCATCTTCTTCCCCGTCCAGTCGCCTGTTGCTGTCAAATTGATCATGCTGAAAGCTCTGACTATTAGACCGGAGAGAATTGTACAGATTATCATAACTCTGCTTGGCCAGTTTTTTGCCGCGGGTCTGTGGGGTCAGTTCGGCTGCTTTCTGGAAATATTCGAGGGCTTTGGTGCTGTCTCCCTGGACATTGCAGGCTTGGCCGATGTTGTTGTAAGCGGTGATCATGCCCGGGAGATTTTGATTTTTTTGCTCAAAATCCAGAACTGAACGATAGCGATCCTGGGCCAACGTAAACTTCTGCTGTCTCAGGTAGATGGCGGCGATGCGATTATCCGTTTCTGTGATCAGGCTTTTCTGATTGGTCGAACGAACGTGGTTGAGGAAGATAAAATAGTGTTCTAATGCCTTGTCTGATTCGCCATTGCCATCATAGGCTTTGGCAAGACTTTGATGCGCACGATAATATCCCTGTGTATTCTTGTCCCGATCCAGGAGGTCAAGGGCAATTTTGGCCTGCTCAATGGCGACTGGGAAATTGCCCAGTTGCAGATTGATCGATGCAAGCGCATTATGGCAAAGGCCCTCAGTCTGTCGGTCTTTGTTGTCATAGCTGATGTTCAGGGCTTCTTCCAGCAGCTGTAAAGCCTTTTTCGGATCTTTTCCCGCCAGTGCTTCAGCCTCTACCACCCGATCATAGGCAGTATATACCCGGATCTTTTTGTTGAAAGCAGTAGACCTCTGCTTTTTGCTGACCGGAGGCTGATATGCTTTCTTTTTGGATTTTTTGTTTTGAGTGCGAGTCGTTCGGCCTCGGTCGGCTTCTTGCGAAGGAGCGCGAGTTCCAGAGCGCCGATCGAGACACCGGGGACTACAGTCGGTGCGTCGTCGACGAGCGCATCGGTCTTGAGCCGGCTC
>JBCBZF010000940.1:0-2908 GCA_039815525.1 Bacteroidota bacterium
ATTGGTCTCTGGATTCCCTTAATCCCAAGATCCATGTGGCTGGCGAATACACCAATTCCGTTTTGATGGGAAAAGACTATGTTTTACCCACAGAAACAGAGTTTGACGCCGCCATTGCACATGGAAAACTGGATACGATTCCGGTTGACACCAATCAATGGCCCCTTTGTCACAATCTCGTCATCTACACACCGCCCGGCTACGCCACCGATAGCCTGTCTTATCCAGCGGCCTATTTTCATGATGGAGACAATCAGCTGGGCATTGCAGCGGTGCCAAATGTGCTGGACAATCTGATCGCAGCGGGCAAAATTCAACCGACCATTGCCGTCTTCCTCGAACCCAATGATCGAAATCTGGATTATGCGTTTGACCGCAGGATGGCATTCGCTGACTTTGTGGCGCAGCAGTTGGTTCCCTTTGTCGATCAAAGCTTTCGGACGATTGACGATCCGGCTCAGCGGGCGACCATTGGTGCTTCCTTTGGTGGACTCATCTCAGCCATCATCGCCTACCAACATCCGGATGTTTTTGGCAACTGCGGCATTCACTCCGGGGCATTCTGGCCCAATGACGATTGGGGCGTAGATTTTGTGCGGGAAAGAATGGATGCGCCGGTGAAGTATGCTGCCATTTGGGGCAGCTATGAAGGAGTTGGCAAAAACAATCAAGCGATCATTGACGCCTTTGCTGCCAAAGACAAAGAGGTTTTATGGCGCGTCTTGCCCGAAGGGCATTCATGGGGCTTATGGAAAGCCACCACCGATGACTTCCTGATACACTTTTTCCCTGTCCAGCCTTAGATTTTCACCCGCTCCCCGCTTTCCGCTGCCTTGTAAATGGCTTCCACGACCCGAATATCGGCCAGCCCTTCTTGCCCCGGCACCATAACCTCGGTTTGGTTTTTGATGGCCAGTGCGTCGTCATCCATTTGTCTTGCCTGTTGGTTGCGAATGGGTTGATTGAGCAAAATGCCATCACTGGTTTTGCCCTGCACACCATTGTACGCCTGAAAAGGGGACAGCCCATACCATCCATTCTCACAATCCACGCGCAACTCATTCATGTTCATGCCGAGACTGGTTTTGCCTTCCCCGATGGCACCACTGGGAAATTCCAGCGTGAAATAAGTGGTTTCATCCACTTCAGTATAAATTTGTGGGCGCTTGATCTCATGGCGGGCGCTCACGGCGATGGGCTCCTCACTGGTTGCATAACGGCAGGCATTGAGCGGGTAGACACCCATGTCATACATGGCACCGCCACCCATGGATTTTTTCTGTTTCCAGTGCCCGCTGCGTCCATCAAAATAGCCCGCTTCCGCTTTTACCTTGATGATGTTGCCGTACTTTTTCTTCTGGCCGTATTCGATCAGGGTTTGGGTATTGGGTTCATGCTGCATGCGGTAGCCAATGCTGAGCTTGACCTTATTTTTGTTGCAGGCATCTATGATGGACTGACATTCTGCGACAGTCAGGGCCATGGGTTTTTCACACCAGACATGTTTGCCTGCATTGGCGGCAATGATGCTGTATTGAGCATGCATGGAGGTAGGCAAAACGATGTAGATCACATCAATGTCCGGATTATTGGCGACCTCATGCAGGTTTTCATAATTGTAAACATTCTGGTCTTTGATGCCATAATTTTTCTGCCAGGTGGGAATCTTATCCGGACTACCTGTAACAATGCCGCGCAATTCGCATTCATCCGTGAGTTGCAGGGCCGGCGCCAGCACGGAAGTACTGTAATATCCCAGTCCGACCAGGGCGATCCCCAGTTTGCGATCCTGATTGGCTTTGAGAATGGCGGGGAAGCCTGCCTGGGCAACCAGGATACCAGAAGCAGTTTTGCCAAGGCGTTTGAGAAAGCGGCGACGGTTGAGTTGAGTAGACATGGGATGAAATTTGGGTGAGTGTGGTGTAAATGAAGGTAGAAAAAATGTGTAGAATCCCTATCCTGTCAGTTGTTTCCCGCAAAAATGCCCGCTTCGGTGAGAAACGGGCAGAGTGTGCGTGCTGTGAATGGTTTCATTCTCCTGGCGGCGTATAGGTTACGATGTCGATTCCGACACCATTGGGGTCCTGAATGGCAAAGTGTCGGTCTCCCCAGGGCTCGTCCCGAATGTCAATCATGATCTCTCCGCCCAGCTTTTTGATTTTTTCATAGACTGCATCCACATCTTCAACCTCGATGGTCAGGTATACGCCCTGCCCATTGAATCCAGTTTGGAACATTGGCTTTTGACTGGGGTGATCAGGTAGCAGGAAACTCAATTCCGTCTGATGATTGGGGGTATGAAGCAGAAGGTAAAAATCATTTTCAAAGCTTACCCCAAAGTTGAGATAGGTTTGATAAAAAGTTTTGGTCTCAGCCAGTTTGTTGGTGATGATGCCGGCGTTCATTTTCATGTTCTGAGTGGCTTGCTGGGCGTGTGCGGTGAGGAGCATGCCCATGGTGAGGAGAAAAAAGAATGTTGCTTTCATCTTGTCATTGTATTTGTGAGTGATATGACAAAGATGGCGCAAGCTTCAGAGGATGGATTGTAAAAAACGGACTTCGTGAGGCTAGGAAGCCTCAAATCGGAATCTGGGATTCTTAGATGGGGAGACAGTAGCGTATCGATCTATTCCTTTTCCGCCAAAGCCTGATTCGGCGTTTTTCCATAAAAATGACGGAACTCCTTGATGAAATGGGCCTGGTCGTAATAGCCGTGGTCAAAATAAATCTTGTGCGCTTTCAGACTTTGGGCAGAAGGTTTGGCGCGGAGTAGTTCCTGAAAACGCACCACTTTACTGAAGACTTTGGGAGATTCACCATAATAGTGGTGAAACCAGCGGCGGAGTTGTCTGGGAGATAATCCGGTATCGATGTGTCGAATGTCCAGATTGCCCTTATGGGTAAAAAT
>JBCBZF010000034.1:0-15381 GCA_039815525.1 Bacteroidota bacterium
CTTGTAACGGCGACAACACCGGTTCGCTGGACGTCTCTGCCAATGGAGGGGTACCGCCTTATGTGTACTCGCTGGATGGCATCAATTTTCAGGCAGGAAACAGCTTTTCCAATCTCCTCGCTGGAAGCTATACATTCACAGTCCGCGACAGCAATCTGTGTGAGCAGAGCTTGAACCTGAGCATCAGCGAACCGCCGCTTCTGGATGTCAGCATTGCTTCGCAAAGCAATGTGGATTGCAATGGAAATGCTACTGGAAGCGTGGTCATGAACGGTGCCGGCGGTGTTCCTCCCTATCAATTTGCATTGGACAATGGCCCTTTTGGCACTCAAAACACTTTTTCCAATCTGTCTGCGGGAACTTATACAGTTTTCATCCGGGATGCCAATCTCTGTGTGGACAGCATTGCGATTGTGATCACCGAACCACCAGTTTTGAGTGGAAGCATTGTACAGCAAAAAAATGTGCGCTGCGCCGGGCTGTCAGATGGCTGGATTGATATTGCTGCCGCAGGTGGAACGCCTCCTTATCAATATGCGATTGATGGCAGCCCATTACAAACCAGCAGTGTGTTTTCCAATCTCGCAGCAGGAAGCTATCAGATCAGCATTCAGGATGACAGTGCCTGTGTTTTTCAGTTCCCGATTAGCATCACCGAGCCGACCAATCTACAATTAAGCCTCCAATCGCAACAGAATGTAGACTGCTTTGGAAATGCGACTGCTGCCCTGTTGTTCAACGGCAATGGTGGTGTGCTGCCTTATCTCTATCAGATTGATGGCGGGGCATTCCAGACCAGTCCCAATTTCAGTGCTTTGACCGCCGGGACCTATCAAATTGTGATGCAGGACGACAGTCTGTGTACTGATACGCTCGATATCCAGGTCAGTCAACCGGACAGTCTCACCATTGCGGTGGATAGCATTCTGAATGTGGATTGCAATGGCAATGCCACTGGTTCAGTCTGGTTTCAGGCCAATGGCGGCACTTTGCCCTATCAATTTACGCTTTCAGATAGCATCACCGGGACTGTCTCTCCCTTTATCAATCTCCCGGCTGGTACCTATCAGTTGGAAGTAGAGGATGATCGTGCCTGTGCCGCCACTGTCAGCCTGACGATTACCGAGCCAGATGTCTTGCTGGCTGACAGCACCGATCAAATTGATGTGGCTTGTTTTGGTGATAGCAGTGGCCAGGTAAGTATCCTGGTTCAGGGGGGCACCCTGCCATATCAATATTCCGTCAACAATGGCAACTTTGGCAATGACAGCATCATCAGTAATCTGCCCGCCGGCAGCCATCTGGTCGTGGTGCAAGATGCCAATGGCTGTCTCGACAGCGTCAATCTTCTCATCTCCCAACCCGCACCGCTGCTTGCCACAGTAGTTGATAGCCTTCACGTGGATTGCTTTGGCAATGCGACCGGGTTGGTGCGGATTGGGGCAATGGGCGGGGTTGCTCCATATGAATACAGCATCGATGGGGTAAATTTTCAGGTCTCGGACAGCTTTACGTTTCTCCCCGCTGGTCAGTACCAATTTACCATTCGCGACGACAGCAGCTGTACGGCAAGTGTTGATTTTATCATCACTGAACCCAATGAATTGATTCTGCAAACCGACAGTTTGATCATGGTGGATTGCAATGGTAATTCAACTGCCAGTATCCACACCAGTGCGAACGGTGGTACGCTTCCTTATCTGTATGCCCTGGATGGTGGCGCTTTTCAGGCTTCCGGTAGTTTCAGAAATCTGCCTGCCGGAGCCTATGAAGTGGTGATTGAGGATGCGCAAGGCTGTCGTGATACACTTTCTCAAATCAGCATCACCGAACCGGATGTCCTGACTGCTACGACCAGTCCACAGAATGTTTTATGTCATGGCACCAATAGCGGCCAGGTCAGTGCGATTGCGAATGGAGGCACCGCGCCTTATCAGTATTTGTGGAGTGATGGACAAACGAGCATCGATGCCTTAAATCTGTTCGCTGGCGCATACACAGTTGAGATTACGGATGATCAGGGCTGTACCGCTTCAGCGCTTGCTTTTGTGGATGAACCGGACACCCTGGTATTGAACTGGGTGCGTCAGACCGATCCATTCTGCGACTGGCCCAATGGTTCTGCGACGGTGATCGCGACGGGTGGTCTGGGAGCCTATCAATACAGCTGGGATTCCCAGCCGCCACAGTTTCAGGCAACAGCGGACAGCCTGCCCGGTGGACTGTTTATCGCCACCGTTATGGATGGCAATGGCTGTACTGATACCCTTTCTGTTTTCATGAACAATACGCCTCCGGCGATTCCGGACTTTAGTGGGACGCCAAATATTGAAGATTCAATTCTTTTGTCTGAAGCACTCATTCAATTCCAGAATCAAACGATCGGAGGGGTAGCTTATCAATGGGATTTCGGAGATGGTGGCATGTCAGATCAGGAAAATCCACGCTATCAGTATTCCGAAACCGGTGTGTATGAGGTAGAACTGACCGCTTTTGATCCGTTTTTTGCCTGCCCAACCACGATCACCAAAACGATCCACATCATTCCGGATGGCATTCTGTATATGCCAACCGCTTTTACCCCAAACAATGACGGGATCAATGATGAATTCTATGTGCCGGGAGAAGGGATGACGCGTTTGTCTCTGGTCATTTATAGTCGGTGGGGACGGGAAGTCGGACGCCTTTCTGCACCTGATCAAAAATGGGATGGTCGATTGCCGGATGGGACTCCGGCACCGGAAGGGGTCTACACCTATGCCCTTTCCGCCTCATTCAATTCTGGGAAAATCCTCAAGCGGGGCGGGACCATTACCCTTTATCGATAAAAGCAAACACAGAAGATTTTGTAACCTAAATCCACATTGAACATGAACTGGAAAAACTCCTTCCTGCTGGCATTCCTATGCCTGATAGCAGGGTACGTGCTGGCACAGCCAGCCAATGACAATCTTTGTAATGCAGCCGTCATAGTTGTTGATTCAAGCTGTAATGGTACCACCAATGGGAATCTTAGTGGCGCAAGTTTTGAGGCGGGTGAAACTGCTGGCAGCTGCGCTTCTTTCCTTGCCAATACAGAATCCGCTTGGTTTACTTTTACTGGTCCCAGTACCGGCTTTGTTGATATTGTGATTGATTCCACTCTTGGGGATCAGGCCTTTTATACCATGGTCGTCTACACACTCAATGGAAGTTGTATTGGTCAGACCAATCTCACCGAAATTGCATGTGGCACGGTTGGGCTTTTCGGCAATGGCGGCGTGAGCATCAACAATCTCACCGCAGCGAGCGGAGATACTTTTTATATTCAGGTAGTGGGAGATCAATTTTTTCCCGGGGCCTCATTTTGCCTGGAAGTTTCTTCTTCTCAGGCGCCCCCGCCACCCCCAGCCAATGACAGCATTTGCCAGGCGACAATCCTCACGTTTGGAGACAGTTGTGATGTGAGCAATCCCAATGGTACTCTTAACTCTGCAACCAGTTCAACGGATGATCCGGCGGCAACTTGTTTTTTCCCGGGGAATAATACTGTATCGGTCTGGTACAGCTTTACAGGACCGGATACCGGGGATGTTTCGCTGACATTCACAGACATATCGACGCAATCTGTTCAATTGGCGGTCTTTGAATTGCCAGCCGGGGACAGCTGCAGCAACCCTCAGAATTTGGTGGAGCTACAATGTGCCATTACCCAGGGAGATCAGACTTTGATTGTGAATACTGATTCGGGTTCTCTCTATTACGTGCTGGTTACCAATTCTTTTTTCGGCAGTAATGGAGATTTTTGTCTCTCCATTGACAATGCGGTGCCGGGTATGAATGACCAAGCCTGCATGGCTAGCATGGTTCCGGTTGATGGGAATGTGTATAGTTTTTCCAATGCATCCGCAACGGTGGACCCCGGGGAAGATGCGATTGCACCGCCGCAGGATACCTTACCCAATACCTGGATTGAAAACAGCCTGAATGCCACAATCTGGCTGCAATTCGTCGCTCCGCCCAGTGGGGCAGTAGAGATCAGTACCTGTAATGCAGGGACCAATTTTGATACGCAGATTGCTGTTTATTCCGCTTCTGACTGCAATGATTACAGTAGTTTTACGCTTCTGGCTGCAAATGATGATGTTGATGGGAATTGTAACAATGGAAATCAGTTTGCCTCTTCTTTACAAAGCTGTTTTACACCGGGTGATACGTTTTACATCATGATTGATGGTTTTTTCACTGCTCAGGGAAATATCGACCTCAGCCTGACCACCGTCAACAGCCCGCCCATTGGCGCCAATCTCATTCCAGCCGCAGTCGAATGTCCCGGTACCACCACAGGGAGCATCAATCCAAACCCAAGTGGAGGCCTGGGAAGCTACTCCTACCAGTGGAGCAATGGCGCAACGACTGAGGTATTGAGTGGGGTAGGAGAAGGGACGTATTCGGTTGTCATTTCAGATGCCTGCGGCAATAGTTTTGCCGACTCTGCAATTGTGGGGCCGGCTGCTACACTGGGCATCAACGCTGGCGCTGATGCCGTGCTTTGTATTGGGGATACCATCAACATTGGTGGCAATCCGTCCGCATTCGGCGGGAATCCATTTTCTGTAAATGGTCGTTTGTTCGGGATTGGCGGAAACCAAATGTTTACGGCACCAGTCGATCAACCCGGTCAGGCAGGCTTACAGACGACAACCACTGCCTCCGTCAATGGCGGCGATTTTAGTCCACAGGGCCTCTTGGGCATTGATGGAACCAACAATCAGTTGGTGCGGATCGACACCACCTCCGGCGGGGTGAATATTATCGGCAGTGGTAATCCATCGCCAGGGCATACCTGGACCGGCCTTTCCTACAATGCCGTCAATGATACGTTGTATGGCGTCAGTACCAATGGTCTCAATGGCCGGATGTATTACATCAATCCGACTGATGGAAGTGTTGTCAATGGACCTTTCCTGACCGTTACACAACCGCTTTGGATTGCCATCAGCCAAACCGGAACCGCCTATGTTCTGGATGCAGCGACAGACTCTCTTTTTCGTCTGAATCTGCAGACCGGAGAGGCAGTTTCACTGGCAGATATTGGATTCAATGCGACGGCAGTTTTTCGTCTGGACGGCAGCGTAGATGATGGGTCGGGCAATGTCTATTTCTTTGACGCCGGAGCAGGCGGTGGAATTGGTGGTGCAAATCTTCACGCTTTTGATCCGACGACTCAGATAATCAATACAGTTGGGACGCTTGCCGCATTTACAGATCCATCTTTGGTGGCGATTCAGGCGGGTAATGCCGCACCTTATCAATATCAATGGACAGCATCAAGTACGCTTCTGGATGATGATCAGCCTACGGCCATGGTGTTTCCAGCGCAAAACACGGATTATGTTCTGACGGTAACAGATGCCTGCGGAACCAGTGTGTCAGACAGCATCACCATTACCCCTCACGTCCAGTTTGAACTGACAGCCGGACAAATTGGTGGCAGTGGGACTGGTGGGAGTATGGTTAATGTGATCGAAGGTACCCCACCTTATACTTATAGTTGGAGCAATGGCGCCACCACAGATGCGATTGCCAATGTGCCGAGTGGAACCTACACCGTTTCGGTCACGGATGCAGGTGGCTGTACGACCAGCCAGTCAATTGAGATTTGGGCTACTTCGATTGATGATGAGCTGTCAGCAGGTATTCAGGATTGGACGATATTTCCCAATCCAGCTACAGACGTTCTCAACATAGACATTTCGCTTTATCGCTCTCAAACCATACAGATTCAGATGATAGATGTAAAGGGGAAGGTACTTTGGCGGAAAAATGGGGAGATGCTCAATTTCAGCCAGCAAATCTCATTGGAAGCCTTTGCTGCTGGTGTCTATCTCTTGCAGGTGACAACCGAACAAGGACGCATGCAAAAGAAAATCGTCGTTCGTTAGGGCCTTTGTGGGACAACAATTCCGTTGGGTTGTTGTATGGGGCCTCCGGAGGGAGGCCCTTTTTCTTTTTAGCGCAGTCGAATCTCAAAAATCCCCGCAGCTGTTTGTTTCCAGTGGTATTGTTTGTCTCCCAAACAAGTTTGAAGCGCAAGAGACAAGTTGTCATGCGGAAAATGCGCACTGACAATTTCATCCAGATCCAATCCTACGGTTCTGATTTCAACATCAAACTGCCGTTCCAGTTCCGCGATCACTTCTTTCATGGGAACTTTTGTCAGGCTGCTCAGGCCATCTTTCCAACTGGCAGCGGTTGCCGTATTTCTGCTTTTATTTTTTTCTCCTGAAGCATCTATCCGATAAGAAATGCTTTCACCAGCCCGTAGTGTATCCGCTTTCTCCTGACTCGTCTGTACTTTCACAATCCCTTCATAACAACTGACCTGAAACAACTGCTCCCTGGCAAAGACATTGAATGAGGTTCCCAAAACGCTCACCTCCCCGAGCTCTGTTTCGACCCGAAAAGCAACCCCTGCGGCAACGTCCAAATAGGCTTCCCCAGTTAATCGTACTGTCCGGGCCGTATCCGCAATGTCCGCTTGTAGCTCACTTCCTGCATTCAGGATCACATAGGTCCCATCGGACAATGTCGCTTCCTTTTTCTCGCCGGGCAGCGCAGTCAATTGGATTTGATTTGTCTGACTCGAGGAGGGGATTAACCACCAGATGATCGTACTCACAAACACAAGTATGCTTGCGGCGATCAACCATCTTCTGCCCCCAATGAGTCTGACAGTTTTTCTCTTTTTGTGTTCTCCGCTCAAACGATTTTTGACATCATTTAAGGCCGATGCGGTATCATAGCTTTCGACATCAAGCTTTTGGGACGCATCCATCAGCAGTTTCAGGCGCTGAAAATCGGCACTTTGCGCAAAGGCTTCTTTTTCCTCTGCACTCAGGGTTCCAGCCAGCCAACGGGCCAGAAAAGTATCGTCTGGATATTGATTCATAATTGTGGCAGACAATTTCGAAGCGACAATAGAGCCCGATGTATCCGTTTTTCGACTGATTTCACACTGATCCCAAGCATTCCGGCAATTTCCTTATATGACTTTCCATCTATGCGGTGAAGCAGAAATACCACCCGCTGTTTTTCAGAGAGGGCATTGATGGCTTCCTCCAGTCGATCAAGCAGTTCTTTTTCTTCAATCTGAAACTGCGGATGCTCGAGATTGATTTTGGGAACTTGCTTGCGTACAAACCGAAGTTTTACCTTCTGGTGAGCTACCTGATCCAGGAAACGATTTTGCGCGACTTTCATCAAAAAGCTTTTGGCCTTCTGAAAGGGGACTTTCGCACAATTTTTCCAGAGTTGAATGAATGCTTCCTGTACATAATCTTCAGCGGCTTCCAGGTCCTGACATTTGTAGTAGCAGAAATTGCGGATGTCGGTGGCATGGCTGAGGAAGAGCTCATCAAATACCGCCTCCTGGCAAACTGATTTCTTTTGTTGCGAAAGGATATTATTGGGAGATGATTTCGACATAAAGCTACTGAACAATCAATTTGGTGCTTTCCTCAATTTCTCCATCCTCATTCAGACTTTGGAGAATATACAAACCCGGTGCGAGTCCCTGAAGGCTGATCTTTACATCATTTCGACCGACATTCAGTCTGTGATGCTCAGTTCTGATGATCTGCCCTAAAACACTCAGCAATCGAATCGAGATCGCGCTTCTTTCCATGCTCTGAATGGCCACGGTGGTTGATCCCCGAGCGGGATTGGGGTATACCCAATTGGTGGCCGTAGCGGGAACAGGATGTTTTGCCAAAGAAAAAGAGACTTCATGCATACTGGCACAAGGATCTCCCCAGGTTTCTGTCACCGTCAGCAAAATATATTGGGCCTGAACCGGCGCGAATCTTCCCACTTCCATACCGGAATAATACGATGCACCGCTGGCCTTTTCCACTGAAAATTGACCCAATTCCTGCCAGTTCCGGCCATCGAGCGAATAATCGATGAGTATGCTTTTTGCGCCCCGGTTCAAAAGACTGGCCTGGTTTGCATTCCAGATATGCAGGCCTTCAATCGGATAAGCATACCCAAAGTCATACAACAACCAATGTCCATTTCCCCGCATCGCATTCGGTGAAGGAGCCATCTGGCAGGAGGTCCAGGCGCTTTGCCAGTCTGATTCCGACCGACATTGTGCCTGCAAACTGGCAGCCTGGACCATCATCCACCAAACGAACAAGCTTATGAGTGATAAATGTGATGTTTTCATTCTTGAGAGAGCTTAAAGCAAAAAACCGATCGGCGCACTGCCGGAAGTGGGATCAAAGTGGGTTCCGATATTGGGGAGGACCAAAGAGAGATCTGAAGGTGCGACCCCAAGCCAGAGAGCCAGTTCCGCGAAATAGGCATCGGTAGAGGTGGTTGGAATCAAAATGCCATTCCCTTCTCCCACATCCAGATCATTGTTGAGTGCAAGGGAAGGATAGGTCCCAAAGAGGTTTCCGCCTTTCACCGCACCGCCCATGATCATGGTATTGCCACCCCAGGCGTGGTCGGTGCCATTACCATTGGAAGTCAGGGTGCGGGCAAAATCTGAAATGGTAAAGGTGGTTACATCATCTTCCACTGCCAGCTCTTTCATTGCCGTCTGGAATTCACCCAGGGCTTTGCTCACCACCGACAGCATACCCGCCTGATTATTGAGCAATTCATCATGATGATCCCATCCGCCATAGGTTACAAAGAAAGTTTGTCGACTCATGCCAAGACTTTCTCTGGCCGCAATGGTTCGGGCAATCATCTGCATGCTCTGGGAAAGGTAATTCGCGGAGAATTCAGTGGTGAGATTTACCTGTCCGACCGCTGCGCTAAACTTTTCATGACTCGATTGTGCATTGCGGGTGATGTCGGCATAGGTCTGCTTAAAAATATCCTGATACTGCTGTTCCAACAGGCTTTTCACCGCCGCAGTCCGAATCTGGTTGTAAGGGTCTGAATCGCCATACTCATTGATCCCGGCACTACCAGTCCCAAAGGGCGAAATGGCGTATTCCACCACCTGATTCCCGGCCTGAAAGACATTGTTGCCGGACAGAGAAATGTTCATGGAAATGTCCTGCGAACTGTTGGCGGCATTCAGTAAATCAGCGAGACGGCCGCCCCAGCCCCGGGCAGAACGCGTCTGCGGGATCGAGGTTTGCCATTGCTGAATTTGGTCAGCATGAGAGAAGAGGCCCACCGGGAGTTTGGCCGCACCAGTCAAGAACTGCTGACGGTTTGAGACTTGCTCAACCAGGGTCCCGACATTGGACAAAAATGTCAGGTCTCCCTGCTGGAAAAGCTGTTGTACTTCCGGCATGGAAGGATGAAGTCCGAATGTCCCGTCAACCGCGATATTGGGGGTGATCGGAAGCACAGAGGCTTTGTCAAGGGCCAGATTGGATCGGGTGGTTCGGTAATCCTGATACGCCTGATCCGCAGTTGGCACCAGCATATTGAACGAATCATTGCCGCCAGCCAGCAGAATACAAACCAAAGCTTTATAGTCTCCGGTCGGGCGCAAACTCATCCGGTGAGCGTTTGAGGCCAGTAGGGCCGAGGTCTGAAGATTGAATAATCCACTCAACAAGGAGACAGAGCCGAGAGCAGCGCAACTTGCCTTTCCGAGGAAGTTTCGCCTTGACATTTCTTTTCCCATTTGATTCAGTTTAAGATGGTGTAATCGGGTGAGATCATGATGAGGTACAATGCCAGAGACACCCGGAATTCAGCTTCTTCGAGTGCACGGATTGCCGTGAGAATGCTTTGATAGCTTTCGGGACTGAGTTGTCCATGTACCAGGAGAAGGTTCAAATGGTCCAGCAAGACCTCCGGTGAATCTGCCAATGTTTGTAATTCCATCAGGGGCAATTCCGGCGGCATTTCTTCTTCATTTTCGTCCTCCTCTTCTAAATCGATTTCCAGATCCGCTTCTTCCAAAAACTCGTCGATTAATCCATAGATCTCATTGCCGATATTCTCGTCAATCGGACTCCGGTAAATCGCCCAATTCTGGACTTCATTGATGTATTGGATAGAGGTGTTGGAATTGTGAATCTGGAATTCCGGTGCGAAGAGATTGAGGTCGGCAATGATGCCATTGGGTTGGTAATCCGGCAGAAAGAAATTGAATACGCTGGGTGCGCTGAGTGGCATCTGACCGACGGCATCATCAAAACGATATCCAGGGTTGAAAAAATAGGGCGCATCGTCCCGGGCTTTCAATTCCATGGCCCGGCAAAAGTGCAGGTATCGTACAATCGGTTCTCTGAGCATGGCCCGGTTTTCGTTGGCAAAACGATCGCTGCATCTCCGGGCTTCATCATCCATCAGCACTGCTTTGACCACAGCTTTCATATCGCCTCTTACACCCTGACCATTGTCATTGAAAGCGGTGGCAACCCGGGCGATGTATTCGGGTGTGGGGTTGGAGGTAACCAGTCGCTGGATCAGATGGCGTCCCAGAAAGGGACCGACATTGGGATGATGGTAGAGATTGTCGATGGCGTCTGCGATGTCTTGTAAACCCGTCTGACCGGCTGGCACGATCTGTCCGTTCAACAAGGTTTTCACACCTGGCTCATGCTGTTCTTCATACATTTTCATCGGAAGGAGATGGAATACCTCCTCAAAATTTGCCCCGAAATCTGCTGGCTCTTCCGGTTCAAATTCACCATAGTATTCTCCACTCAAACCGGTAAAAATTCTGGCAAACTCCTTGATATCCTGATTGCCATAGGTCGGAATGTCATTGCCCTGCAGATCTTTTTTTCGACTCCCATCCAGATTCAACTCATATAAACCAATGGAAAAAAGCTGCATCACTTCCCGGGCATAGTTTTCATCGGGATGGACATTGTTGGCGGTGTCGGCTTTGGGATTGTTAAAGTGAGTCAGATAAAAACCCATCGCAGGATGCAGAGAGACATCCCAGAGCAGATCACGGTAATTCCCCAGGGCATTGAGCAGGAGTCGATCATAATAATGACTCAGACCTAAACCGGTATCCTCCAATTCATCCGGATGGTCAGAAATAACCATCATCTCACTCAAAGCAAGCGCGACCCGCTGATGCAATTGATCCGGCGCAGTCATCGCATTGTGGAACCAGGCCGTACGGAAGGCATCTTTTGAAACCGGAAAATCAAAGTCAAACTCTTCTGCCAGCTCTTCAGATGGCAACTCAATCTGGGCCACTCTTTCTTCCAGCTGTTGATTGAACCATTCCATGAAGCCCTGAAGTGTTTCCAGTGTCAGATGTGGCTTCATGCGAAACTGTTCTTCCAGCCATGCGTCATAGCCAATTTGCTGTACCCGATGGATTTCGGCCATGGAGCCGCCATAACTGGCCTGAGCCAGAAATCGCGAAGCATCAGCGAGGCTCGTCTGGTCATTGGCCGGAAATCCATTGATGGTTTCGCTTCCTTTATGGTCAGCCAAACGATCATCACTGCTTCGCACCGTGATCCCATTCAGGTGGCCATTTCCGAGATAATCGGTATAAAGCTGAGCATGTGCCCAGAAAGGAAGCAGTATCAGCCAGAGTAGAGGGATGCTTTGTCTCATGCGGTCCAGGTTGTAGGAGATGATGATTTTCCTCCACAACGGGGCACTTGCCTGCAGCCCTACCTTTAGCGTGAATTTTATGAAGAATGCGGATCAAAGCTTGCGAAATGATGAATCTTCCTTAGCACCTTTGCGTTCGTCTTTCAGACCGCATCTTCCGCAGGCATGAACGCTAAGCAGCAAAGACACAAAGATTTTTCAGTTCAATTCTCGATCCACATCAAAAACTACCAGCGCAGACGAAGCATAATGTTGGGGGTAAAACGAAGCAGTTCCTTATCGATCCGATCGGTGGTCAATTCTTCGGCCGGGGTATCCACTTCGAAGTAATCAGTGAAAAACTGCGTACTCAGCAAATTGGTCCGGTTGTACACATTCAGCAGAGAAAGGCCAACGGTTCCACGAATCGGCCGAGCCTTTTTTCCTTGAAAATGATACATCACCGAAAGATCCAGACGGTGGAAAGCCGGCAGGCGTGCGCTGTTGAGTTCTCCAAATTCAGGTCTGACAATGATGAAGGTATTGCCCTGATCATCGGTTTCGCTTTCCCTTATCTGCGCTTCCTCCGGGGTAAAAGGCTTCCCGGAACGCAAGGTCCAGCCGGCTGATAATTCAAGATTTCCCTGGCTGTACACATGCACCAATTGCAATTGGTGTCGCTGATCTTGTGGTGCGGCAAAGGCTTCTGTCGAAAATTCGGGGAAGGTGTATTGTACCCGACTCAGGCTATAACTCAGCCAGGAACGATGATGGAGCCAGCGCTTTTTGATTAACACATCCAGGCCCATCATGTCGCCATTGCCAGTAAAAAAATCAGGATCGCGATACAAAAGCGGTTGCAGGCTGGAAGAATAGGTGGATAAGTTATCCTGTCGCTTTACATACGCCTCCACATCGAGCAGCCAGCCTTTTTCTTCCCACAGCAAGCCTCCCCCAAACTGGATGCCCCGAATGTCAGGAATTTCCTCTCCTTCAGTCATGGTCCAAACGCCATCCGGAATCCCCAGGAAGCTCACATCAAACTCTGTAACCTGTGAAATAAACTGATGGTATTGCCCGCCGAAGAGTTTGAGTTTCAGCTTGTCAGAAGGATCAAATTGCAGCCGAAAGCGTGGGTCCAGATACCATTCATCATTGGGCTGGAAATACGTCAGGCGCAGGCCGGTGGTCAGATGCCATTTTCTACTCCGATTCAATTGATACGCCAAAAACCAGGCATGGGTCCAGCCGGAGGCATCAAGATTGTCTTCACCTGATTCACCCAATTCGCGGAAAGAGATTTCGGCTGCGGCGTCCTGATAATTGAGTTGATAGCCAGCATGCAAATCATTGCCTTTTCCGAGGCTGAGATGATGTTCTGATAAAAATCGGAGGTCTGTCAGCGTATTGGTTCTGTTCAGACCAGCGATATCGATATTATCAGGAATAAAGGTTTCAAAATTGATGTACTCAGTTGTCATGCCGGAATAGCTCAGGCTATGCTGGATATGATATCCAGAATCGACCTGGGCTGCCCATGAGAAGCTACTTCCCAGATTTTGGACCCGATACTCATCATGGAAAAAGTCGGTTCCTTCCTGGCTGACCACATCAATGTCCAGCAAATTCCCCATCCCATATCCACTCAGACTGATTGTATTGGATGCATCCGGCTGAAGAATCAGCTTAATGCTCCCATCTTGAAAAAAGTACTGATCCCGGGTCAATTCCAGGTCTTCGTCTTCGCGGGAAAAGCCAATGCGGGTACTTTGAAAAACGCGGTCCTCAAGCCGTTGGAAGGTAACAGACGAAATCAAATCTGTCACCGAGCGCCTAACCGAAAGAAAGAGAGCGGCTTTTTGGTCGACCAAAGGAACAGAGGCATCCAGACCAGCATGGGTCAGGTTCAGAATACCACCTAAGGCGGCTTTCGCGGGGACTTTTTCTCCCTGCGAAATATCAATCAAACCAGAGATGCCGCCATTTTTATCCACGCCATACCCACTACGGTATACCTGGGCCAACTCAACGGCAAAAGGATTGATGGAAGAAATCATGTCGAAAAAATGACCCGTCTGATACAAAGGAATACCATTGTGCTGCACCAGGGTCTGATCGGGTGTCCCGCCCCGAACATAGATACCGCTGATGGTTTCGTCTGGACTGCTAATACCCGGCACGACCTGCGCCATCGCAAACATATCAGGTTCAGTCAGGCCTGGCAATGCGCTCACGGCATTAGGGGTCAATCGGATGCTCAATTCATCCTGGCTGATGCCATCGGTCAGATATTCGGAAATGAGGACGCCTTCGATGGCGTTTTCTTTGCTGTCCAACTGAATGGTCGGACAGGGCGTTTCCAATAGTGAGGCGATCGCCAAAGACCTTTCTGCATATCCAAGATGGGTAATGGTCAAACTATCAGGATAAGCTTCTGGCAGTATATAGTCAAATGAGCCATCTTGCCGGCTGATGGTTCCCCGCCTTCCTGATCCAATCCGAATGGAAGCAAAGGCAATCGGTTCACCATGCTCATTGAGAAGCCTTCCGCAGATTCTTTGATCGAGGTGGGATTTTTTTTCAGTAAGCAAGACAAATACTTCACCACTTAAGCTCGCTTCCAATGGCGTTTCCCGAAGCAGGATCCTGCATGCCTCAGAAAGTGTTTCTTCCTTTAATTTTGCAGAAACCCGAACACCTTTAAGCAGTTTTTGGCGATAGGAAACATAAATTCCGTAGCGATTTTGCCACTCTTCAAAAATATGTTCAAGTAACTCTTGTTCATACTCGCCACTGATTCTGGGCTCAGCCTTCACTTGCCCGGATAGCGTCGGGATGATGCACAGCATCATTGCCAGACTCAATAAATACCTTAGATAGTAGCAGCGAAAAGTGAAACACACAACATCAGTACGTTTGACAGGTCAACTGATTGCCTTTATTGAGTAGATCGGCAACCGATGAGATGAATCTAAGGTCTGTGAATCAGTTTCGAAAACGTATGTGACTGAAGTTTTTGCCTAAACCGTTTTTGTTTTTCTTACAAATTGACACACCAATCAGTCGAATGCAATGAAATTCTAACGGTTCTGCTCAACAGGTTTATAAAGCAGGACAAACAAATCTGGCTGACGAATACTTCTTTCATTGATCCTGATACAGGAGACATGCTCTTCGATCAGGAAAGCCTCAGGACGCAGCAAGTGAATTTTTTTTCCGCTCTTCGCTTGGTAACTTAATCAGGCGACTCATCGGATTTTCCTCTAACAAACTCTATCTCATGCGCTTTTTACTCTTTTCCATTCTGAGTCTGCTCTTCATTGCCTGCCAGGACTCCGGCCCTAAGCCATTTGGCTCTCCTTCCTTCCCAAATGAGCCTGACTTTTATCTGAATTCTGTCGAATTGGTTTCACTACCTGCCAATCCTCCCGGAGAGGCGTCCTGGGATCCCATGAATGGCGACCCGGATATTTTCTTTCGCCTGAAAGACTTTACTGGCCGTGTATACTATGACTTACCACTGGATCAAGTCAAAGAAGATTTGTCTCAATCAGAGCTTCCATATAAGTGGGATTTGCGTAGTGCAGAAATTCGGCTGCACCTTCCTGGTCGGCCGCTTCATATTGAATTTTATGATATGGACGGTGACTTGGAAAATTATATTGTCAGCTATGGGCCGATTTATCTCGATGAAATGCAGACCTTTTATCCAATTGGCGAGCCACTAAATATGAACGTCAGCTTGTTTTGGCGGGAGTGAGACTTGTTTGAAGCGAAGGAAAACGGCCGTTAAAAAAGAGACGAGCAATAGGCCCCCCATCAACCACCAGATGAAAGAGCGTTCCCGCCCGAGGGGAC
>JBCBZF010001028.1:0-2610 GCA_039815525.1 Bacteroidota bacterium
CAATGGCCCCATTGCATCCGGACTATTGGGATTATCGAGTAGCTGTTCGCCAATTTTCCCATCAAAATCTACCCGGTAGATTCGGTCAGCAGCACTGAAGTGCTGATCGTAGGAAAGCTCATTCTGCACATACAGCAGGATGAAGAGCACACAGCTGATCCCAACGGCAAGACCAGTGATGTTGATAAAAGAATAAAAACGGTGTTTACGCAGATTGCGCAGGGCAATCTTGAGATAGTTGCGAAACATATCTTTTTGGCTAAATGTCTGTCAATTGAAAAGGCAGCCAGCGGAAGGCGGGCAAAGAATGTGTTGTGTGAAAGCGAGGCGAAGCCGGGAGCTACATGTACTGCTGTACGATGTTTTCGGTGACAATCTTCCCGTCCAGCAGACGGATGATGCGATTGCCAAATTCAGCACAGTAGGGCGAGTGTGTCACCATGATAATGGTCGTCCCTTCCGCATTCATCGCCGCGAGGGTTTTCATCACATCATCACCATTGGCACTGTCCAGATTTCCAGTTGGCTCGTCAGCCAGGATGAGCTTAGGAGAATTAACAATGGCGCGGGCCACGGCCACTCTTTGCTGTTGTCCGCCGGAAAGTTGTTGAGGGAAGTGATTGCGGCGGTGCATCATATTGATCTTTTCGAGCAACTCATCCACCCGCTTTTTGCGCTCTGCTGGTGCGACCTTGGTATACAGCAGCGGCAGTTCTACATTTTCAAAAACTGTCAACTCATCGATCAGATTGAAGCTTTGGAAAATGAAGCCAATGTTGTGCTTGCGGAGTTGGGAGCGTTGGCGTTCCGAATATTTTGACACTTCATGGTCGAGGAAATGATAGGCGCCACCACTGGGATTGTCAATCAGTCCCAAAATGTTCAAGAGCGTAGATTTACCGCAGCCTGAAGGCCCCATGATAGAGACAAATTCTCCTTCTTTGATATGGATATCTACTTCATTGAGCGCCGTGGTTTCGATGTCCTCGGTGCGGTAGATCTTGATGAGTTTTTCTGTTTTGATCATGGCTTAGTCTAAGGTAAGCATAAATTGTATTTTCTCTTCTTCGCGTTTTGGCATCCAAAAACAGGGATTATTTCAGCACCAACTGGTCCTTTCCGGCATAGCTGTCATAGCTAGAGACAATGACAATTTCGCCGGCTTGAAGCCCATCCAGTACTTCCAGATAAGTCGGATTTTGATTACCCACTTTGATGTTGCGTTTGAAAGCAGTGTTTGTCGCAGGGTCCAGTACATACACCCAGCTTCCACCAGTGGTCAAAAAGTAGGAACCACGAGCCAGCAATAGGGCCTTTTTATCACCACTCAGTTCCAGCTTAATGGATAAATTCTGTCCCCGCTTAATGGTCGTCGGTGCATCTTCGGTGAAGATCATGTCCACTTCAAAATTTCCGTTGCTGACTTCGGGGTAAATTTTCTTGATCTCCAAAGGATACAACTTCCCGGCATGCAAGACGCTGCCTGTCTGGCCTATGCTCACCCGTGAAGTGTAAAATTCATCTACCCGCACCCTGACTTTCCAATTGTTCATATTGTCAATCTGAGCAATCCGGCTGCCTTCCTGAATCAATTCCCCGATCTCAGCATCCATGCCAGACAATTGACCGTCAATTGGCGCTTTGACCATCAGATTGTCCAGGCTGAGGCGGGCAATGGACAGGTTTTGCTGCATCAGGTTGAGTGAAGCATTCATCTGATCCTGTTGCAGGGATTGAAACATGCTGTCTTTTTTGAGTGTGTTGGCCAATAGCTTTTTGCGGCGATTGAGGTGTTCGAATTCATCTTCCGTATCCTCAAATTCCACCCGCGCAATCACGTTGTCTGCAAACAGCTCTTTGTTTCGGTTCACGCGTTTCCCCATCAAATCCAACTGAAATTCCACATCGAGCGCCTGTTCTTTGAGGTTGAGGCTCTGTTGTTCCATCAGAATGGAGGTGTTGCGGATGTTGTTGATCTGCGCCACAATGTTGGCCTCCTGGTTGAGATAGTTGAGTTGTAGGTCTGGATTAGAAAGGCGTAAAATGGCGGTTCCAGCTTTGACCATGGCCCCGTCTTCGACGAAGCGCTCTTCTACTCTGCCACCTTCGACTGCGTCGAGGAAAACGGTTTTGATGGGTTGTACCGTCCCGTTGACGGGAATGAAATCCTGAAAGACGCCCGTCTGTACCGTATCGAGCCGCAGGCGGTCAGCCTCCACATTGAGACGAGAGGTACCAGCGTCCCGATACAAAGCTGAGACCAGTACCACCACCACCACGGCAAGGCCGCCGTAGAGCCCGGTTGTTTTCCAGTTAAATGCTTTCTTTTCTATTTTTCGATCCATGCCCTTTTGGCTTTTGGGTTCAGGATCAAAAAACCAATGCCTGTGCCAGAAAACACAAACCCCTCACTATCAACACATTACAGAAAAAATCAGCTTTATTCACAGACGAAAAGCGTTCAGCAGTGCACGGTGGATTGTTCGAAAATGAACGGTCAATCGATCCGAATCAGGGGGTTGATCGTTTTTGCCTGGCCTGCATTTCATTTTTTCGTGTTGGCCCGGGAAAAAACATATTCACCCGCTCGGTATACGCTTTATAATCAGG
>JBCBZF010000625.1:0-4410 GCA_039815525.1 Bacteroidota bacterium
CAAAGAAGACTTCTAATTCATATTGTTGTCCATCTTTTCTCAGGTCAAAGCCCGGATGGGTGGCGTCTTCTTCCACGGCAAAAATACTTTCCACCACGGAGGCATTCAGGGAGCGCTGTACCAGGAAAAAATGGAATTCTTCGATCGGCAGATTTTGGGGAAGCTGTAAAGAGGTACCACTGTTGTTGAAGGAAATGGCGCCGTGACTGTTGAAAGGTCCATTTTCCTCCCGGGCATCAAAAGCTGGCTGTTGAAGTGGGGCCCGTTGACTCGCCAGGTCTCTACCCAGGGTCTTGCTTTCCCAGGCCACAACATTGCCCTCATCAATGGCCGGTGTCTTCTGTTGGTCTCCATAAACCGATTCATCTGCCATATACCACCAAACCAGATCATCGTAATCCTGACTTGGTGCCGGAGGTGGACTGAATTCATAGGTAATACAGAGACTCACGGCCTGATCCGGGTTCAGGTCGTAGCTGACAGCTTGTCGACTGGCGTTGCCAGAGACAAGCAGATTCAGCGGATCACTGAATCGATAGTCGGCATCGTTGATCAATTCTTGGACCAAATCTTGGAGATCCGGACTTTGCTGTGCAAGGCCCATGTCTCCTGCGGTCCATGGTGCTACATTCCAATTGATACTTGTCGGCGCGAGAGGAAGTTGACTGATCAGAGCGGAGTCTCCGGTGTAGGCGCCTTTTTCAAAGCTGCCTTCAATTTGAAGGCTGGCTGGCGTTGCATCTGATGCAGCAGCATGAAACTGGAGGTATGCACTCACAATGGTGGCTCCGGGGAGAACCATGGGGCGCTGGAAGCGCAATGCGACGGGATGACTCCCCAGATTCAGGGTGTCCTGTCGCAGATCCATAAAGCCGTTGGCCAGTTCCTCTGCGTCGTCTCCACCCGCGCGCAATGGCACACAGACACTCATGGTTGATCCTACAAAAATGTATTGCGGTGCTGACTGTGTCCGCAGACCATCATCGTCGATGGCTTCTGCGATCCATTCATATACGCCTTCGGCCGTTTGGTCCCAGTTATATTCGAAAGGAGCCGTTCCATCGCTGGCAATCAGATTGCCGTTGAGGTAAAAGTTGACCTGACTGATACTACCATCAGCATCACTGGCTGCAACCTCTATGTCTACATCATTGGTAGGGAAATCAAAGTGTCTTCCCTGACTGGGGGAGGTGATCTCTACTGTCGGCCTGATGCCTTTCAGAATACGGAAGGAATCAACCACTGCGCCGGTACTGTCGACAAAATTCATTTGTAGCATATTGCCATTTACTTGCAATAGTGCTGCACCGGGCTGCAAACTTTCTGCTGCCATGGCCGGATGACCCAAACTGCCGATACCAGCCCGCCCTGACGTTCCCAAATTGACATAAACCGCCGCTTTCTCAGTTGCTGCTTTGAAATAGGAACCATCTCCATCTGGCCGTCCATCTCCCTCATCCAGCAGCATGGCATTGGTCAGATGGGCCGAAACACCAAGGTGTTGACGAAGCAGTTTTGATCTTTCGTAGCTATAACTTCCGGCACTCACAATCAGATCTACCCCAGCTTCTTCCAATTGATCCAATAGTTCTGCACGAATACTGATTGATCTTGCGTCGGTATCAGAATCTATGGTGGATTTGCTGTATGGCGAATGATGGAGCATCACCACTGTCCAGGGCTGGGTATTTTGTGCAAGATCTTGTTGGAGCCAATTTTGCACATCACTACCCGCATCAAATGGACTGCCATCTGTGTCCAGGGCAATGAAATGGGTACCGTTATGGTCAAAAGAATAATACGCCTCAGTATTGGACGGATGTCCGCCGCTTACTCCATCAGCTGGTAAATCAAACAGCTCAAAATACGGTCCGCTATTGGTGAGCGCGTCGGTATTCCCATTGGCAAATTCCTGATCTCCTGTAATGGTAAACAGTGGGGTATTGCGCAAGATATCAGAATAGACGGGGAAAAAGTTGGTCTCATAGGCTAGCTGGCCACCATCAGGGTCCGCCTGATCCCCCAGACTCAACAATAAATCTGCCTGCTGGTTGGCATTCATGATTGCATTTCTGACCCCTTTGGCCACAGTACCCCCACTGCCACTGCTTCCGATCAGCCAGGCCTCAAGCGGCACAGGGATGTCAGAGGCAGTCTTGAAAAAATGCGTAGCATCATTGCCACTAAGTACTTGTCCGCCTGATTGGATTTGATAATAGTAGGTCGAATTCGGATTCAGTTCCCCAATTAACACATGATGTTCCTGTTGGAGAAGTGTATCAGTGATGGATCTGGTCCAATTACCTGGAGCTGGTCCAATGTTGACAGTCAGGTTGGCTGCCAGACTGGTTTTGCAAACCATGACAACACTGGTGTCAGAAATCGACTGTAAATATGGAGGGATGTCCAGGCTGAGGGTACTGCCCACATCCTGGTACCAAATGTCTAGTTTCGCAGCCTTGGCCGGATCACCGTCATAAGACCAGGCGGCCCGTCCACCGCTTCCCTGCATCAACAGGGTGAGTGCATTGCCATTTTGCCATCCGGACCGCCCCACGATTTCTGAAATGATCTGACTCAGATCCGGAGAAACCTCCGTAGAATCCTGTTCAATCCAGATCCGCGGCCGCCAATTGACGGATTCACTCCCTAGGGATCGCAGGCTCAAATTGCTATTGACATTGCTGAATATCTGCGCATTGTCTGTTGCTTCTCCATAGATATTCAAGTCAATTGGATGGGTGTTGTAGGGAGGCGCAGCCGTAAAGGATAAGCGCGCCCCAACAATCTTGGCATTTTGTGGGACATTGACATTGTCGAAATAGAAACCGAGTCGTTGGTCTCCAATCGCAAAAGTCTGTCCCCGAACCAGTTCGAGGGTGTCGCTGCTCAGATTGACATTGCCAGCGGCATCTTCTTCGGCATCCTGGGCACTGGCTGATATATTGAGACTGAGAGTTTGTACCATCATTTGCGTCTCAATGTTGACAATCACCTCATCAGGTGCAGAGAAAGCTCCCTGATCATCTTCTGCAATGACAGAAATGGTAAAGCTCCCATCCCCGGTCGGCGTCCAACTTCCGCTGAACGGATAGGTGGAGTCTGTCGCGATCAGGACATTGTTGAGATAAAAACGGACCGCATCTACGTAACCGGTACTATCAAATGTGGAAGCAAGAAGGTCAATCGGATCAAAACTGGCCCGATTCATTTGGTCCCAGGGTTGTTCAAGACTGACTTCAGGTGGGGTATTGGTTCCCAATGGGAAGGTCTCAAAATGTACCTGTAGATAAGCCGGGAAGCCTGCTTCAAAGCTTTGCGCATTGCGTCTGCCCCAACCAGCGACCATCAGGGTGATGGCATGGTTTTCCTGCCAGCCTGGTAAATCGATCAGTTCCTGGATCAATAGACTCAAGTCTGGACTACGTTGATCCGGGCCTGCGGCATTTCCTCCTGCCCAATTAGCAGGCAGCCAATTGATCGAAGTCTGTGTACGGGGGCGGTTGCTCAGATTACCGGTCTGGTTGACAATCGGCGCTGAATCATAACTGTCATCAGCGAAAATTTTCCAGCCACTTGGATTGTTGTTTCCGCTGTTTTTAGAAGTAAACTGTAAAAAAGCAGAGGTAATGACAGCATTGGGCGGAATGGCCAGACTGTCAAAGTGGAGCCCAACCAATTGATCCCCAACATTTTGTTTATTGACCAGGGCGAGGCGGGTGTTGTTTAGGAAAACTGTTCCCTGTGCATCTTCTTCGGCATCATCAGCACCAGTTTTAATTGGAACCGTAACGACACCCGATACACTGCCGACAGAGATGAAAATGCTGTCAGAACGCACCACATTTTGGGCGTCATCTCTCGCTTCTGCATAGAGCTTGATCACACCATTGGACGGAAGCATCCAGTTGACACTAAAGGGTGTCGTATTATCACTGCCCACGGCTTGTCCATCTGCATAGAAGGTGACTTCTTCGACTATGCCATCAGGATCGCTGGCATTGGCCTCCAGGCTAATGTTTTGGGCAATGGGGAAGTAGGCTCCATCGGTGGGGGCTGTCATATCCACCACTGGTGGCAAGCCTTCAAAAAAGTCTTTTGTTACCTCAAACCGATCTGCCACTGTACCGGCTGAATTCAGGAAAATTACCTCCATCCGATTGCTGTCCACTTCCAGGACACAGGAACCCAGTTGGTTGATGGATGCGTACATGACGGGATGATTCAGGGCACCGCCAGAGATTTTTCCACTGGACCCTGCGGTGATATAGACCGTACCGGCAGAACTGGCGGAATCCTGATAGATTTTCTGATAGGCATTGTCGATGGCGGGATTCCCTCAGCTCAAGTGAGCAAGCTCCCTGCCGAAAGGCCAAAACTCAGGCCCAGGCCCAGGCCCAGGTCCAGTTC
>JBCBZF010001248.1:0-1847 GCA_039815525.1 Bacteroidota bacterium
GATGTGAACATCCCGACTGAGTGGAAAGGCGATATCCAGACCACACAGGATTTTATTCAGGATCAGATCTTGTTCTGGGATGTCCGACTTGCCCGTCGCGAGGTATTGCAGGAGGTAAACTGCCCGTTCTGCTGAAGATTCATCCAGAAATTCTCCCTCCTTCATTAAGTCCAGCCCACTGAAATATCGAGACAAGAATGGATGGAGAATGAGGAGACCGGCATTGTGAACGTAGATTGCCTCTCCTTTATCAAGCTCTGATTTTGGTTTTGATTGATGGTTCCAGGGCGTTGTTGGTTTCGTCTGTGATTGAAGAGGAAACATCAATGACAATCGTTCTACTTGTGCTGTTTGTATTCCCAAACCGCCGGTAGTCAGTAATTTTTTGCGCAGAAAGGGAAAAATACGGGCTACGTCCAGGCGATGTTCGTCTTGCATCGTCCTCAGCCATTGCTGTAAGAATTTCATGGTATCGAAATGGCTGTGATGTGCGACATAGCGCCAAAAGGCCTGATGAATCTGCCAAACCCATTGCTGTTTGGAGATCAATTGTGAAAATGCTGTTTGGATCGACCGGAGGTTTTCGAGTAATCGCATGGCCAGGCTCGCCTGGTCAGTGAGAAAAGGTAAAAGGAGATTGAGCCGCTGAAAATGACGGGTAATGGCAAAATATTGTTGAAGGTGCTGTTGTTGAAGGGAAGCGCGTAAGGCCAAAATGTGGGTATGACGAATGGCGGGCCGCATTTCATTGATCCTTGTTTGCCACGCATGTAGATCCTCTTTTGTGCGGGCTTCTTGAACAAGAAAGACAAGCAGTGGATTGCTTCTTGACGGGGTTTGATTGGATCTTTTCTGTATGTCTTTGTCGATCTGAGATGATGGTATTTTGATTGACATGTTTTGCAAGACTTCCTTGAACGTCTGGAAAAATTGCTTTTGATCTGTTTGCTTCTCGGAATACAAGTGTAACTGTTGGACAAATTGCGGTAGACTGATGCCAAATTGCCGGGCGATCTCCTTTAACAGGGTCTGGGTAATCGTTTTCAAATTGCCTGGCCTCTCTTCTGTTTCCAGGATGATCTCCAGAAGGTTTTGACGAAGAGCAGTGCGGGCAAACCGCCTTGCTAAACCATTGCCGGTTGCCCATGTTTCAATCATCGTCGACAACTGCAGAAAGAAACCTCCGGTTTGGGGATACAGATGCAGAAAAAGGGTTTGATAATCCTGTGTCTGAATCTCCTCTCCAAGCATTTGCATGGTATTGGGAAGATCGGTCAGGCTTTTCAATCGAAGAATCATGGCCTGGGGCTGTGTCGCGATCAGGTGATGCAGGATTTGATCAATGTGCTGTTTCGACATTTTCTGACCCCACCAGGGAAAGGCACGGTAGCGGAGGACATAATGGATCAAATCCAATTGAAATGCCAGACTGTTGGCCTGTGTATCATGAGAAATGTCTCCCTGGTAGCTGTCTCTGACCTGAATCCAATCGCCCAATTGTATGCGATGAAAATCTGAGGCTGGTACAGATCCATTTTTTAGAAAATATCGGACCCATGCTGGTACAGATGTAGTGGATTGAGACGGGGCTTCTGTTTGAATTGCCTGCCATTCTGAGGCTGAAAACATCTGAGGCCGAAGTTTCTTCAGATACTTCCAAAGATACGTTTGGCGGGTTCTGTTTCCAGAAAAAACGTGTAATTGGTTGCTAAAAAATGGTCCAGCCTGTCCGCGTAAATTGAGCTGGGACAGTCCCTGGGCAAGCATATCGATTGCTTCTGAATCTGCCAGCATCGGGCGTAGCTTTTCCAATAAAAAACGGATATCTGCATGGCTTTCCTCCAGCA
>JBCBZF010000291.1:0-7071 GCA_039815525.1 Bacteroidota bacterium
AAAAAAGTTAAGTCAGCGCGGATCATATTGATTAGAGAATCGTTGGGCAATTCCGGCGGCGGTGACTTTCAGATGGGCAGGATGTTGCTGAAAAAAGGCACGGGGACTTTGGCCCATCAGTGATTTGAACTCCCGATTGAAATGGGCTTGATCATAATAATCAGCCTGAAGACTGAGGCTGGTGAGATTTTCGTGGGGAGACAAAGACTGCAGGAGAAAAAAGTAATTCATTCGCCAGATGCGCGATATCTTTTTGGGTGGCAGGCCCACTTTGTTGATGAAGTGATTGCGGATGGTGACCTTACTCAGCCCAAATTCTGACAACATGTCATTGACCCGAATCAGGCCTTTCCGTTCCAGGATGTAATTGATCTGGGCACGCAATGCGTGATCCACTGGCTCTGGTTGGCAAAATAAGTTGTTGAGAAAGCGATCCAAAGGATCAGATTTTTCAGGAAAATCATGTATTTCACATCCTACATCCCCAAACACATCCGTGAGGGGCACCAATTGATCTGTGAACAGATGAGCAGGGGAGGGGAGTCGTCCGGACAGGGCAAATGGTTTGAGGCGTATGCCAGTGATATATGCGGCCCGATCCGTCATGAAAGACAGACACTGGCTCCTTTGTCCCAATAAATAGTTTCCGGCTGGTTTACTTTCCCATTGGGCGTGATGCGTATTCTTGATGCGGAAAGGCTGATTGACAAACAAGATGTTCAGGGTACAATTGGGCAGCATCATTTCTGGTCTGGTCTCCAAGAAGGTGCCATGGCCCAATTTCATAGACCAGTAGCATTCCACGAAAGGTGAAAAGTGGGCTGGTGGTTGACATTCCTGATAGATCATGATGCGCTTGTCAATTCATAGGTAGAACGAATTTGGCGGTCAAATCGTTTGATTTTTCCCTCATGAATGACTTCAACAGCCACAGTAGATATCAATCACTGTCCGATCGGCTTGCTGGATAATTTCGTAATAGCAGCCAACGCCATCAGGTTCATAAGACGTTTCTGAAGTCCATACATTTTCAGCAGCATAAAAACTGTGCTCAATCCATTTGCGGACAATGGACAGGTCGGTGAGAGGCAGAATGATTTGTTCGTCAGCTCCGCCTTCTTCCGAACAATTTTCGTATCGATAGTGAATCCCAAATTCAAAGTCCTGTACAAATGCGCAAACCTCTTTTTCAGACCAATCATACAATGTGACTGAGTCTTGCGCTCCTGCCAGTTGGTAATATTGTTTGAGATACAACAGATGCTCTGATTGCCGTTCATTGGGGGCCTCTTTTATACCGATGAGCTCGGTGGTATCAGGCATGAACAGCTGAAATTGAGCTTTTTCTGCGTCAGGAAGCGCTGTCAGAAAACCGTCAAACACAAAGCCACACACCTGTTCATGGGCGATTCGGACCCATTTGCCGGTGATGCTTTTGCCCTCATCAAGAATGTGCAACTGCTGGTCTGTTTTTTCCAGCTGTTTGACCTGATCGCCAAAAGGGACTTTTCCAATCCGTTTGGCATTCCGCTGAGGCGCAGCCCTGACGATCAACCCACTGGCGGCAGTTACACGGGCGTATTCCTGTGCATAGCTGAGAGTTGTAGAAGCAATGAAGCAAAGGAAAAGGAAAAATCGAATCATGTACGTGTAAAATTGGAAAGGATGCTCTGGTTAAACGAGAAATTCCTCCGAACGGATGGAATCCACACGGAGGAAATACAGAAAGCTGGTTTTATCCATTTTGCAGATGGAGGCCAAGACGATCCAGGGTCGAGCCCCATCCACGATAAAAGCCCATCTCTTCCTGCTGTTTTGCATGCTCAGCGGATTGGTGGACCACATGGAAAGCAAGATCGGTTTTGTCTCCATTGGCCGTGAAATAGGCATGCATCACGACACCCTCGGTCATCGGCCGGAAATTGGCAGTGGTTATGACTCGTTCCTGTTCGACAATTTCCTGATAAATACCATCGGTTTCGAAAGTGCCATGGGGCAGATGCATGTGATAGGCCCATTTGCCTCCAACCTGAAAATCATGGGTGATGATTTTTGCTTCCACGCCGGGTGGTCCCCACCAATGGGCGATGTGTTCGGGTTGGGTCCAGGCTTCCCAGACCAATTTCAAGGGCGCATCAAAGGTTCTTTCGATGCTAAGCGTTGCTTGTGCGGCTTCAGGTGTCTGATTCATCTTGTGTATCTTCTTCTTTTAGGGTGGACAAATATGCTTCGAAACGATCCAGTTTTTCTTCCCAGAGCTTGCGGAATGGTTCTACCCAATCAGCAACGGGGGCAAGGTTTTGAGGTTGTATCCGGCAATGGCGTTCTCTCCCTTTTTGCTCCATCTGAATCAATCCACATTCACGCAGAATCCGTAAATGCTTGGAAATAGCGGGTCGGCTGATGGCAAAATTCCCTGCCACGGCATTGACACTCATGCTCTCCCTTGCCAATAAGCCAATAATGTCCCGCCGGACCGGGTCGGCAATTGCCTGAAAAACGTCTCTTCTTTTTGCATCCATAAGCACCTGATGAGGAGAAATAGTAACCGTTCGATTACGAATATACGTGTAGCCATTCGGTTACGCAAGTATATTTTGACATGATGCATAAAAAAGGAGCCGATTGGCTCCTTTTGAACAGACTTGATGTTTTGTCGGGACAGGGCCTCGTTTCATGATACATCGGGATTGAAGGGGTGATGATACGAAAGGGATGTTTCCATACCCCAATCGACGATTTTACAAGAGTCTCACTCGAATGACAAGATGTTTTTAAACGGACGTTTCATACTCACTCATCAATCATGCTTCTCTATTTCGCCTCTCGCTGATAATAGGTAACAATGCTGGCTTTCGCGATGGCATTGTTCCAGAGATAGTAGCCGACGATGGCGGGATTGGTGTTGGCATCAAGGCCCAGCTTCTCGGTTTTGAGGGCATGTACAGTGATGATGTACTGATGCAATCCATGTCCTTCGGGTGGACAAGGGCCACCATAGCCTGCTGCTCCATAATTGGTCAGACTTTGAATGGCACCGTTAGGGGTGAGACCGCCGGCAGGATTGCCTGCATTGGTGGGAAGTTGGGTGATATCGGCTGGGATGTCAAACATCACCCAGTGCCACCAACCACTGCCAGTGGGTGCATCGGGATCATACATGGTAATGGCAAAACTTTTGGTGCCTTCGGGGGCATTGATCCAGGAGAGGTCCGGCGATTGGTTTTTACCGGTACAGCCAAAGCCCTGAAACTCTTCTGTTTGGGTGGCCATACCGCCCAGGCTTTTGCTTTTGAGGGTAAAGGTGTTTTGAGCCATGATCGGAGTGAAGCCGATCAGCAAGATCGCGATGAAAAAGAATTTATAATGCATAATGTTAAATGATTGGATGTCTCAAAGGTCTGTTTCCTTCATCCAAACGCTGTATGCATACGGCTCAAAAAGTATTGTAAAAAGCTCACTTTTGCTGTTGCCAGACTTTGGGGGTCATGCCATATTTCCTGCGAAAGGCCTGGACAAAATTAGAGAGACTCTCGTAACCAGCCTCTTCAAAGACTTCGATGGCGCGTAATTGATGCCGCCGCAGGCGGGTAGCTGCATGTTCCAATCGGTTTTCCTGAAACCACTTACTGGGGGAAGCATGATAGTGTTTCTGAAAGCTTCGCTTGAAGGTGGAAACGCTCATATTGCAGAGGAAAGCCAGTTCCTGTAAACTCAATTTGTTGAGGCGATTGTGTTCTACGACATTGATAAAGTGGCGTTCTGTACCATCCAAACGATGACGCAGGCTCTTGAGAACTTCGGGGCCATCCCTCTGGAGCAGATAAGAGAGGATTTCTGTGCATTTCAGCGGCAGCATTTTTTCCTGAAAACGCGCCTCTAATCTTGAAATTTGGACCAGGCTCTCCACAAAATGCTGAATGTAGGCATCGTATCGGAAGACCGCCAGAGGGCGTGACTCAGCTGTTTTTACAGCATTCTTTTGTATAACCGAATGGAGGATTTCATCAGTGAAAAACAGCAGGATGCTCTGATAGAGCTGCTGATCCGGTGAGATGCTTTCAGTCATCAGGCAGCGGCCTGATTGCATGATGAGAAAGTGCTGTGGATCAATGCTGATCCGCTGACTCTGCCCCAATACCTCTTTGGTTCCATGCCGTAGAAAACTGATGGTATGACGACTGAGATGGATCTTACCACGCTGTAAGTTGTGGGTGCTGGTGTAGTGAAACACCTGGACCGGCGCATTTGATCCTCCATCAAGGTCTTCGGGCAGACTGGTGGTTTGCATCCCCTAAATTAGGGGATTTGAGATAAACGAGACTCACTTTTTGCCTTGTTCTGCCGCATCGATGGCTTTTTGCAGTTGCCGTTTGTCAAAGTCATCCCCGGCGAAGCCATTGGCTTGTAAGGCTCTCAGAAATTGGACGTCCTGAGGATGGGCCACCTCTTTGACATAATCATAAAAATGCCCTACAGGAGAATGCATGATGCTGAACCCTACCCCCAGACGGTCCTCTATGGCTGTTACATAACTTCCTTGTCTGACGATGATCTTTTCTTCCGGCAGAGCCAGGCGTTCGCAGAGAATCGTTTTGAGGCGACTGCTCTCTTTTTTGAATTTGTCCCAGTCAAATTCACCTCTTCGGGGGGGATTGGTGAGTACGACCTGTATCAGGGCATCACATTCAGGTTTACTGCCCTGGATGACTTCTTCCGCATTGTTGATAAAAACCAATACTTCCACTTCTTCTATATCCTCTTCTGGCAGCGCTTGCCGGCTAGCCAGGGCCATTGAGTCTTCCAGTGCGGTCTTCATTTGCATGAGCTCTGGATGGATCCCAAAATGTGCATCAAAGCCATGCCAAAGAAATAGCGCCTGGTAGATGGTCGGACGGGCTTCGATCATGTTCAAATCTGCAAAAACATCAATGTATTCCTCGATCCAATCTGACAAATGATGGGAGTCAATTGTATCCGCTCCAGCCAATAAACGTGAAAATTCCTGCAGGAGAAATTGACGGGTTTCTGTATCATCAAAATGGGCCAGGCCCATGCTGCGGGAAATGGTAAATTCTTTGCCATCATTCTTGTTCCCATTGGCAATGTAGTCCATGAGGGCCGGTTTACAACTGACCAAATTGGAGTCCGCGATGAGATCAGAAATATCTAAAATCAAGGGCTTGTTGCCTTCTCGCAGATGTTTTTGCAGATAAGGGATATAGCCATCACTGCCCATTTTCTGTAGTGCCTCAATTAGGATGCCGAAAGTATAACTATCTTCTGTATCCAGTAATGGTAGCAGACTTTCGGCAGCAGGGGCATAACGAATCTCCCCCAGGACTTTGATGATTTCGAGCTTACCGCCTTCCAATTCATTGCGGACTGGATTCATCAACTGAGGATATTGTCCTCCGTCTTTGGCATCGGTCAATTGGTCGTGCAGGATTGGGCCAATGAAATCAGGATCTTCCTGACTCAGCTGGCGAACCACTTCTCCCTGCACAATGCTGTGGGTCGTGTTGAGCATTGTGACCAGGAGATCCCGCGATTTTTCAGTCTGCATGGGACCGAGTAGATTGGCCAGGGCGTAAGTAGATTGTAGTTTGTCTTCTGTGGCAATCTTCTCAAAGACCGGATCAAAACGCTGCATGCCACTCAGATGCAAAACACTGAGGTCACTCGCCATTTCCGCATCCGCGCGGGTTTTATGGAGTCTTTTCAATACT
Source organism: Bacteroidota bacterium (assembly GCA_039815525.1). Lineage (GTDB taxonomy): Bacteria > Bacteroidota > Bacteroidia > J057 > J057 > JBCAWW01. The sequence goes on from JBCBZF010000291.1 coordinate 5,730, forward strand.
TTTTGATGGAAAGCCTGTTTGTTCTCTTGCTGTAGGGTTTGCAAAAAGTCCTCACAGAGGCTGAGTGATACCCGATCTTCTGTTTTGCTATATACTGTCGTAGACAAAAAACTCATGTGCACTTCGCCATCTACTACCTGATAATCTCCGGCTGTAGGCGTCCAAACCGAATAAGCCCGCCCCTCTTGAAGTGTCATGAGAAAGGGTGTCAGCTCTGGCCTCTCCTTGATCTGCTCTTCCCAGGATTTCTGTGAAGGATCTGTCGGGCCATGGTTGAGCAAAAATACCAGATAGCAATCCCCTACTTTCATGTTGTCAGTGGGGCCATAGCGATTGCTGAAGCCGCTAATGCTGATCTGGTCGTCATCTAATGTGCCTTTGTAGACTTTCAGTGGGCTGGCCAGGGCAAAATTGCTGCCCTCGGTCTGGTACTCTACCAGGGCAATTAAATCTGACTTTTCCAGCATGTCTTCCCAGGAAGGATCTTTCCAACTATCGGCCAGGGCTTGCGAAAAAATCAGGGACAAGAAAGCGAGGAGAAAAGTGATACGTGTGTTCATGGATCGTGGGGTAAATGATGAAGATGATAAGACTCACACATAGGATTGATGCGGCATGGATTTTCCACATCAAATTGAAAGGCCCTGAATGCTTTGCGCAAGGATTCTTTAGCGCTCCCAAAGCGTCTGTTTCTTTCTGGTCCATGTTTTCCCCTTTTTCTGCACTTTCAATTCCATCCAAACCCCTTCAAGTGGATAGTGGATCAGGATGTCAACAGTTTTTTCCTTCCGCTGCCATTGTTTAAGGTGTAGATAATTTTCTAAGCCTTTCCGGCGCATCTCTGCCTCTGACCAAAATGAAACCGGATGCCCAAATTTATTCAGACCTTGAACAGGAATCTCAGTCAGGTGAACTGGATAGACGATGCTGATGGATTGACGATTTTCGCCTGCTTCGGGGTGAAAATAGTCCTGCAGTTCAGGTGTCTCAAGAACGAGTCGAAAGATTTCGCTGTGATCATGACTTCCCAGGTCTGTAAACCTGGGATACATCTTTTTGATGGCAGATAACGTTAGGAAGCTTTTTCTACCAGTTGCCAGGTCGCGATTGGGATCTGCCTTCAGCCAATGTTCACCGCAAATGGATAGGTAATAATCTGTGGCGCTTTCCTGGGGATGGACGATGCCTTTGGTCCCATCTTCTCCATAAAAAAGAGACAAAACGTAGGTTTGCTGTAGGCCAAATCGGCGAATAGATGGGCGGCAAAGGAATCCATTGTCCCCCCAAATCCTGATGTTTTTTCGTGTTTCGGTCCCTTTGAAAATGGTAAGGATTTCTACTT
>JBCBZF010000682.1:0-4071 GCA_039815525.1 Bacteroidota bacterium
CAAACGGAAAACTTGAAATTTTGCAAAGAAAAAAGGAGTCCGCACCATCAGGCTGGATTCAAGATGAAAACCTCATCTCAAAGGCGCTGAAGTGGCCTGGTTCGCACCATTGTGCAATGGCGATGATGAATTTTTGGGGCGTCATGATATCCGCTACAAAAGCGATTGGAGCAATACGTCCAACGTACTCCTGACGGCCGATCGGCTTGGATACCGTAACATACTGTGTCCTTCTTCTTATCAGGTCGGACAGGATACCCTGACCTTTGCCTCGGCCGTGGCGCCTCTCACTTCCAATATCAATCTACTCGCAGCCATCCGGTGTGGAGAAGTACATCCGCCCATGCTGGGACGTGCCATTGCGACGCTTGATCATATTTTACGTGGGCGCCTGACCATTAACATCATTTCTTCCAACCTACCGGGAACGGATCTTGGATCCCAGGAGCGTTATCAGCGTTCAAGGGAAGTGATAGAAATTTTGAAACAAGGCTGGACCCAGGACTACATTGATTACGAGGGCGAATTTTATACAATCAAATTAGACAATACCGATCCGGTCAAACCTTATCAGCAGAATGGCGGCCCACTACTTTATTTTGGGGGATACAGTCCATTTGCGGTGGATTTGTGTGCGCAACACTGTGATGTCTACCTGATGTGGCCTGAAACAGAGGAAAAACTGCAGGGCCTGATGCAAAACATGAGCGAGAAAGCGGCTGGATATGGACGAAAAGTAGACTTTGGCCTGCGGGTACACGTCATTGTCAGGGAGACGGAAGCGGAAGCGCGTGAAGCGGCTCGTCGTCTGATGACTTATGTCGATGACAAGATGGGGACCGAAATTCGGGAACGGGCCCTGGATGCAAAATCATACGGCGTATCCCGCCAGACGGCGATCCGCGAGCTGTCGGATGATGATGGCTTTGTCGAACCGCACCTCTGGACCGGTATCGGACGGGCCCGTTCTGGTTGTGGTGGCGCGATTGTGGGGAATCCCGAGCAGGTACTGGCCAAAATCCAGCGTTATATGGACATGGGCATCCGTTCCTTCATCTTCTCCGGTTATCCGCATGCGGATGAATGTAAACGCTTCGCCAAATATGTGCTGCCACATATTCCGACCTTCTCCATGCCCGAAGTACAGAACCGCCGCCCCCTTGGGGCACCAGAAACGCCACTCGCCGTCGGCGAAAGACGCTAAAAAACATAAATCGCCAGACTTACCCTTGCCCAACTGCGAAAAGTGGTTGGGCTTTTTATTTTTCTCCCTAAATGCAAACTCTGGGTCGAATCCTTCGTACTCAATGCCGACACAATTGCGTCAGCATGCAACACACTGTTCCCATTTTTCTTCGTGATCACATTGAAGCCCTGGACGCACAGCTGATCGAGTGTTTGGAAAGTTTGTCTCCCGAAGATTGGCATCGCCAGAGCATCGCCCCAAAATGGACAGTCAAAGACATCGCGGCCCATCTGCTCGATGGGAATCTGCGGACATTGTCGATGCTGCGAGATGGCCATTTTGGGGAATCACCGAAAGATCCTGATTCATACCAGGGCATGGTGGCTTTCCTGAATCGTCTCAATGCCGATTGGGTAAAAGCGATGCGAAGGCTGAGTCCTTCAGTCATGATTGAGTTATTGAAGATTTCTGGCCCGGCTTATTGTTCATATCTGCAAAGCCTTGATCCATTTGCGAAGGCCGCTTTTTCCGTTGATTGGGCAGGAGAAAATGGTTCACTGAACTGGTTTCACATTGCACGGGAATACACCGAAAAATGGCACCATCAGCAGCAGATTCGCCTCGCCGTTGGACAGGATGCCATCCTGTACGAAGACCATTGGTACCAGCCCTATCTTGATACTTCCATTCGGGCCTTACCACATCATTTTCGAACCATCACTGGAAAAGAAGGCGATTTGATTCAACTGTCATTCATCGGGGAAACAGAAAAAACCTGGTATCTGCTCTTTACCAAAAACAAATGGGAACTGGGGACTGATGTTGTTGAAAATGCCCATACGCTGGTCCAAATTCCAGACTCCATTGCCTGGAGGGTATTTACCAAAGGCATTAGGCGGGAAGAGGCGATTGCACGGTCTCAGATTCATGGAAACGAGACACTGGGAAAACATATATTTAGCTTGATTGCTGTCATGGCATAAAGACAACCTATTATTTTCTGAAACATGTATACCATCAACCGCCTGATGACCAATATCTGCTCTGACCATTTGGCACAGAGCAAAGCATTTTATACCACACTCTTTGATCTGGAGGTGAATTTTGACAGTGATTGGTTTGTGCAATTGGTGTCAAAGGACAAAGGTTTTGAACTGGGCATCATTGACCGAAAACATGAAATGGTGCCGGAGGCTTTTCAGCATCAACCGACTGGTTTCTATCTCACCTTTGTGGTCGAGAATGCTGATGCTGTCTTTGAATTGGCCAAGGAAAAACTGTTTGAGATTGTGCAGGAACCAGAAGATACCTTTTATGGTCAGCGGAGATTACTGCTCAAAGATCCAGACGGAACCCTGCTTGATGTTTCTTCTTTGATTCCAGCGTGAGAACAAAAGGTGGGAGTGGCAGGATTCGAACCTGCTCAGGTAAGGAACCATCAGATTTACAGTCTAACCCAACTCTCCAGCGTTGGCGCACTCCCTGAAGCGGAGGCGGTAGGATTCGAACCTACACCTCTGTACGAGCGTCCGGTTTTCAAGACCGGGTCCGGTACCCAGCATTCTTTCGGAGAACGCCTCCGTTTATTCAGTTTTTGCGGAGAACAAAGGAATCGAACCTTCAGCCCTTGAACCGGGCACCTGCTTAGCAGGCAGGCGCAGCAAACCAGTATCTGCCTATTCTCCATGTGTATGCCCACCGGGATTCGAACCCGGAAAACCCAAATTTTAAGTCTGGTGCGTATGCCAATTCCGCCATGGGCACTGCTGTACTCCGTGAGGGACTCGAACCCCCAAAAGCCTGAGCCTAAATCAGGCGCGTCTGCCAATTCCGCCAACGGAGCAACAACAAAAAGCCTCCCGCTTTTGACAGGAGGCTCTTTGTATCGTTATGCAAAAAGTTTCTTTAGCTCATACTTGCACACAACATAGATTCCCTCCCGATATCCGGTAGATAGCTCGAACTGGAAAGGCTCAAATAAATGATATGTTGTGGTACAGTTTTCATGCTGGATTGATGTACGGTAGAAAGAAAAGTTTGGTTACTCCATTGAGGAAAAAAGTTTTTGACCGGCTTTTTCTCCCTTCCATCACTTTTTCCGTATCCTCACTATGCACACAATTCGTTCAGTCTTGATTTTGCTTCTTTCATGCATCTCCTTCTCCCTGACCGCCCAAACTACCCCCGTTTTTGTACCTGATTTGATTGAAGGTCAACAAAGCCCCGACAAACACCGCACAGAACTAATGAGGGCAGGAATCAATCTTCCATCTGCGCTGGAATTTTTCAGTATGTCCAGCGGCTTTGATCTGGATGGTGACCGAAAAGCAGACCGCTTGTATCGCTTTAGCCTGCAAGCACAGCCTGATCAACTGATCGAATGCTGGTTGGGGGCGGATGGGAAGCTTCTTTTGGCAGATACGCTTCAATGTTTTTATGATGCCTGTGATGAAGAAGGACGTCCGAAAGTAATGTTAGCTGATGTGGATGGCAAAAGAGGGCTGGAAATCATTCGGGAAGAAATGTGCGATGAGGAATGTACGCATTATTCTCTCTGGCGCATGTCAACGCAAAAGCCTCAGGCAGAATACTTACTTCATTTTGTCCCGGTGATCAGGATGCTGGATGTCAATAACCAAGCGCAGGTTCGAATCCTTACCCTGAGCGCCGAATACTTGTTTGTGAAAAATGAAGCGGGCCGATTGATCAGCATTGAAGATGAGCAAGGAATGGATCTGATGCCTTTTACCAGTTTGTCTAATGGAAAAATGATCCCAGATAAACTGCTATTGGTACAGCCATATGGTACGCCAATTGATCTGCAAGATGATACAATCAAACCTTTGAACCTGACAACACATTAAATTTTGCAAACAGAACAAATC
>JBCBZF010000851.1:0-3226 GCA_039815525.1 Bacteroidota bacterium
AATCTGATAGATAACCCGAAAGTCCCCTTTCATGCTGGCAATGCGATAATCAGGGGAATTGGACCGAATACCGATACAAACAGGAAATTGTTCAGGGAAACGCGCGATGGCACCGAAAACCACGTCGAGGAAATCGTCCATGAGTTCGGCAGCAAAAACTTCGTCCTTTTCGTCAATGAAAAACTGGTGGATACGAGAGATATGTTCGTTGGCTAACTTGGTAAGGACAACCTTTCTTTTTTCTGCCATGAAGGATGCAGTTGAAAAAATTCGGATTCTGTAATTTCTCCGCTGTCTTTGGCGTCGCGGATCATTTGATTAAAAGCATTGTGGCTCATCGGTCCCTGCTCTGCCAATGAAGCGGCATAGGACTTGCCTTTGGCGGCAGATTCCTGTTGTTTGCTACGCTTCAGGGCGGAGATCAGATGATAGACATCCATGGCAAGCTCAGGATGCCCCTGTACATCGACCCGAATTTCTGTAATATTCCCCTCTCTGTCTTTGATCAGTTCAATGCCTTCCATACAAAGTGTTTTTTCGAATATAGGAAAAGTGCGGGAGAATTGTACGCCCGAAAGACTTGTATGGTTACTTAATATGGGTGAATGCTTTGCCAAGACCGGCCGCCAGTCGGGTCAATTCAGATATTAAATCGTCAGCTTGATTCGGCAGAGATAATCATCAGCCGTCATATACAAATATTGGCCATCGTTTCCGAAGGCACAGTTGGACGTGGCCTGCCCGGTCTTGATGGTACCCAAATGTTTACCTTCAGCATCAAATACCAGTACACCGCCTGGACCGGTAGCAAATATGTATCCATTGGGCGTCACTTTCATGCCATCCGGCAAGCCTTTTTCTTGTCCAACCCATTGGGTGGCATCGAAGAAGACACGACCATTGTCAAGCGATCCATCCTCAGCTACGTCATAGGCCATCCAGATGGCCCGGGCCGGATCTGAGTTGGCGACATACAGGGTTTTTTCATCCGGTGAAAAAGCAAGACCATTGGGGCGACTCAACTCTTTGGTCACTACATGCACCACGCCTTCTTCATCCACGCGATACACGCCCTGAAAATCCAATTCACGGGCTGGATCTTCAGCTTGTTTTTCCAAACCATAAGGCGGATCTGTAAAGTAGAGATCGCCATTGCTGCGAAAGACCGCATCATTGGGACTGTTGAGCTTCTTTCCTTCAAACTGATCAGCCAGGGGCGTAAAATCTGGCGCAGGAGCATCCCAGGGCGCATCCATCCGCACCATTCGTCGGTCTCCATGCTGACACAAGACCAAATTTCCAGCGGCATCCATGATCAGGCCATTGGACCCCACTTCACCACCGCGCTCCATGTCACTGGTATAGCCAGAGGGGGTCAGGTACAGACTGATGCCTTCTGCTTCGGTCCACTTATAGATGCGATTGGGAGGAATATCCGAAAAGATCAGGCCATTGAGCTGTGGTACCCAGAGTGGGCCTTCGGACCAGACAAAGCCTTCAGCCAACACCTCAATCACTGCATCTGTTGGGATCAATTGGTCCATGTCTGGATCGAGGCGACTGATTTCACCCATCGATTCGATGGTCGGTACAAAGTCCTGTTGTTCGCTCATATCTTCAATGGGTTCCTCTTTTTTCTCTGGTACCGGGCCGCTGCACGCCAGGAAAAAAGGCAAACAGGCTGTGATCAGAAAGTAGCGTCGGAAGTAGTTCATCATTCAAGGGAAGTTCGTCTGTAATGATAGGGAAATTGTGTGGGTGCAACAAACGATTCGAGTCGCAGACAGCAGTCTACGACTCGAATACAGGATTGATTTTTGATTCGCGAATTGCAGATCAGGGTAGCTTCCGCCAGATTTCATTGATGGGCAGGCCACGAGAGGCGTATTCCTGGTGATGCCATTGGCTGCCATTGAGTTGGCAGGTAAAAGACATTTGATTGCCAACCCGCAGCGAATCTGGGGAGAAAAAGGCGATTTTCTCCGTGTAGATCCCGTCTTTCATTTGATAGCTACCGCCGCCAGAGGAGAGAAATTCACCTTTACGACTGTCATAGGTGGCCCATTGAAAATGGGTATCAGACAAAATTTTGATGGTCCGCAGATTGCGGTCTGGTGGCACCAATTTCCCGTCATCATTGGACGCACGCCACATTTCCCAGGCCCCTTGCAGGCTGGCCCCGGAAGCCGTTTCAATGCGTTCGAACTTCTCATCCATTGGTTGCGCATCGATTGTACCACGATGATGCCAGATATCGCCTTCAAGCTGTGCCTCAAATGTCAGGCTACGCCCGACCAGCTTGGGGTCAATGGTATGGAAATCGATGTGCTCGGTATAGGTACCGTCTTCGTAGGTGTAGCGTCCGCCCCCTGCACTGAAAAACTGTTGGGTTTCATCATTGAAGAAGGCAAACATGAAATGGCCGCCAGATAAAAGCTTGACCATTTTCAGGTTCAGAGTGTGTGTACTTTCGCCGCGGATGTGGGTAAGGGCCCAGGCCCCTTCCAGCGGATGTTCAGACCTTGCGGTCAGTTCATGTTCTCCCTCGGTCGGTGTCGGTGAGCTGGGGGTAAGGAATCCTGAAATCAGGATCACACAAGCCCCCAGGAGTAGGGTTAAATCGGTCTTCTTTACAGAAGTCATGGGGCATGTGTTGAAAATTGAACATATCAGAAAATACGAAACCAAGTCTACTATTTCAAACTTCGGAGCATTCAATTAACAACTAACACATTGATAATGAGGAATGAGAGGCAATAAGAAGCGACCAGCGATGGTGCTGTGATCAGGCCCGGATTTTGTCAACGGCTTCACAGAGCATTTGATAATAGGTCTTATCATCTTCCAGCTTGGCAGCCAGATACAGCTCGTACATGATGATTTGGTTGTCGCCGACTTCGGAGGAAGGGAAGTCTTTGACAAAATGATTGTAAGCTGACTTCAGGAAAACCGACTTCCCTTCAATCGCCGCCCGGTTGAGGCGCATGACGATGTCGAGAAATTTTTTGGCTTTTGCGTAAAAAGGCTCCTTTAGCAGAGTTTTATAGGTCTTCCGCAACTTTTTGAATTGCGTTTCCGCACTTTTGTACTGACCATCCTCGTACAAATTCACGATCTGAAAAATGGTCACAAATAAGCGTAGCTCTTCATCCAATACCTGAAACCCTTTATGGCTTCGAATCTGACCGACGGCATCAAGGGCTTTCCCAAAAGCCTCCTGGCTGAA
>JBCBZF010001166.1:0-2111 GCA_039815525.1 Bacteroidota bacterium
AGCACCTCCGATGTACGGCCGCCAAAGCTCTTTCAAGATGACTGTATCGTTCACGTCACGCCAAACCAAAGAGCTCGCTTTCGTTACTGGAAAATAGTTAAGACCTACATCTAAGCCAGCTGTTGGAGTGCTTTGGGATCAAGAGTGGATTCAATGAACACCGCTGGTACGCCAGCTACTTCTATCTGCCGGACCAAACGTTGATAGTCTGCAATACGCGCTTCAGAGTCAGTACTCGTCCCGAGGATAGATTCCACCTTCAGGCCGTATCGATTCCCAAAGTAGCGGAACGCATCGTGAGTGGTCGCAATGATTCGTTGTTGAGGGGGAATGCTTTGAATCTGGCTTTGAATGTAGGCATCCAGCTCAAGTAGCTTTTGCTGGTATCGGTCATGGTTTTGAGAAATGTCAGCCCCTTTATTCGGCAGGAGGCGAATGAGTGCATCCCGTATGTTCGTGATATAGATCAGGCCATTGCGGACATCCATCCAGGCATGAGGGTCAGTGGCCCCAACATGATCGGCACTCTGAATTGGATAAATGCCATTGGTGGCAACAAGGATATCGGCTTGTGTGCCGGAAGAGTTGATCATTTCATCCAACCATCCCTCTAGGGTCAAACCATTTTTGATGATCAAATCAGCTTCAGCGATCCGGCGGGCATCACCAGGTACTGGCTCATAGGTATGGGGGTCCTCATTGACAGGCATCAAAGATATCACCTCAGCTTCCCCGCCGGCAATGTTCCGGGTCATGTCAGCCAGAAAGGTGGTCGTCGCCACTACCTTCGGTCGGTTATTCTGTTGGGCCAAGCCAACGGACCATATGGCGATGAAAGTTACCGTACCAAAAAAATGTCGGATATAACGTTGCATAAGGCTTGCAATATACAGCCTTAAATGCAAAAAAGTAAGATTAGTCTAACTTTTTAAATAGCAATACTAAAACCCACTCTTTTTCATCCGCTTTTCCATCATGTATTTACCATGCTCAGGATGGTTACAGTTTTTGCGGGGGTCCCCACGAAGAATCCGACAGGAGGACAGAGTCATACCAATGAAGAAGGCTGCAATTAGCAGCATGCTAAGACTACGTAAAGAAGATTTCATACAATTTGGTACTGGAATATGGAGGATAATGTATTCATAACGAATTTCCGCATCAATTTTGTGCTTTTTGATACCCATCCTCTCCAATCAGGTTCTCGAGCTTTTTGACCAGAGTAAAAAAGCCCTCCGGACGAGCCACCATGATTGATAAGCGATGGGTTTTTCCATTTTCTGTCGCAGCTAAAACCGTCGTAGGCGCATCCAAAAGGCCGCCATTGTCATATTCTGTAGGCCACTCCCAAAAACCACTTTGTTGCAATTCCTGCCTGATCTGTACACGTTTTTCAGCTGAAATCTGCTTTTGAAACCGTCCAATGTTTGCGACATGGGCTTTGCCTGTATAGGTAACCATACCATCTGCTGTTAGCTGTAAGCTAAAGTAAGGACAGGTTCCCATACAAGGGCTGCGCCTGATTTCCAGTGAAAAGTCTTCAGGAAGATCTTTTTGAGAGATTTTCTGACTGCTTTTACAGCCAAAGGCCAGCATAAGCATTAAACAGAGTCCAAGAATTTGTTTCATCCAACAAAAATAAAAAACGAAGTGGTATTTTTCGATAATGACACCTATCGCCCCCAAACTCAAAACCCGTGACCTGGCCATGATTGTCATCAGTCTGGTCATCGGGGCCGGGATTTTCCGAACACCTTCTATTGTAGCCGCATCTGTCGCCAGTCCAGCTATGTATTTTCTGGCCTGGGGACTGGGTGGCTTATTATCCTTTATTGGTGCATTGGTTTTTGCAGAAATCGGGGGACGCTTTCCGGTTGTAGGAGGATTTTATCAGATATTCTCTCATGCATATCATCCAGCTCTTGCCCTGATGATCAATTGGGTGTTGTTATTGACCATGGGTGCCAGCTTTGCCGGAGTGGCCGATTACGCGCATAGCTGAAGCATCTAACCACCGTCCTGCAGATCGGAAAAAAATTCGGTGCAAACTGAGTTCATATAATTGACCGAAATGTTAAACAGCTGATTGTCGTCCCGCGCTATTGCGGTTG
>JBCBZF010000911.1:0-2978 GCA_039815525.1 Bacteroidota bacterium
AAAGTCCAAACCGATTGTAAGATTCGAAAGAAAGGGCGGAGAGAAGCCAGTGCCTACCTCGAATCCAAATCCTTTGTAGTTGTTCCAATATATCTTTTTGGGACTTAGCTTGGCAAGCTTACCGAGCGCTTTGATTTTTAGGCCAAAAAGCTCTAAAACAGGTTTAGGTTTCAGACTCATGGTCCGGTTCGGCCGCATGTTCATGGTTTTGGTGATTTCATCCCCCATGAAGTCATCCGGTGTGGCGTAGAGATTCCGGGTGAGAGCCCCTACCCCAAGATTCCAACCCAGGCCGACCATACCGGCTTCCTCATCCATGCCGATGCCACCGGCATAGCTGAGGTTGAGCGGATAGCCGCCGACATCCATTACGGGAATGTTGTAGCTAAACTTTCCAGTAGAAAGATTGACCAGATCGGAGGCCCCGGCGGGCTGAAAATTGTGTACCTCCGGCTGGGTAGGGCCGGTGGTCAGGGCAAATGCACTGGCTGGCATGAAAATCTGCAGCAAGTGGCTTCCGATCAGATACACGATCGTGATGCGGAAGAATATTGATTTGCGAAGATTGCGTAACATGGTTTATAGCTTCAAAGTCGGTAATTGGGATTGGTCCAGTTGGGCAAGACCAAAGCGCAATGGTCCTATGCCCAGAATTTTGTCATCGTAGTGCAGTTTGTACCCAGAGAGCTTGTCCTCCGGTAGATCAAAGGCAAAAACCAGCGTCCCATGTGGGGTCAGATCATGGCCTTGCTCAAAATGATAGAGAGAAGGGCGCAGGGTATCTGCACCTTGTACCAATTTGAGATCCTTTTGCAGATCATATGCGAGGTAGGCATAGGCATTTTGATAGGACTGATCATCATGGGCCATGAACTGCAACAGAGGCTCACCCTGATCATCCGGTGTAATGCGCATCTGGAAATGGCTGCTCCTCGCCCCTTCGGCCTGGATATCCGACAATTCTTCATTGGGAATGTGGCCATCCATCATGGCCTGGGCCAGTTGCAATTGCATGGGCTGCCACACCAGATCAAACTGATAAGGCCCCATCTCCTTTTGCTGGTGCAGCAAACTGGATTCCCCCTGGGCCCAGCTTGTATATTCGGCAGGATTCATCTCCCGACTGCGACAAGCAGTCAGCAACAAAAAGCAGGTCAGCGGAAAAAGTATGTATTTCATCTTAGCTGCCACTGTATTGTTGGTTGACAAATTGAATCAGACTTTCTGTCACATCCCGATTGGCATCGGCCCCCATTAGATTACCGCTGCCATTGGCGCCCAGGATATAGCTGTAGCCTTCCACTTCACAATAGTCCTGAATGTATTGGTTGAGCTGGGTCCAAATTTGCTCATTGTACTGCTGTGTCTGACGGTTGTGGTCCTCCGCAAATTGTTGTTGCTTGGTGTTCAGCTCAATTTGCAGCGCCTGAATGGAGTCAGTATTCGTCCGGTTACGCCGGGCATTGAGATCGGCCAGACGCAATTCCATGTTTTCCAGAATGGTGGTTCGAGCCTGCTCAGTATTGCTCAGTTTACTTTGCAACTCCTTGGTCAGTGAAAATTCAGAGAAGACCTGCGATGGGTCCAGATGGGCGATTTTAGGGCTCTGGCTATTGAAAATACTCAGACCAATACCAAGACCGGCCAATAGACAAAGGGTGCCAATCAGGCTGACGGAGAGGATGGAGAGTCCTTTCCGGGAGGCAGGAACCTCCTGGTGTGTTTTATTGAGATGCATGATTTTGTGTTGTCTTAAGGTTGTAGATATTGGAAGTTCAGACGAAAGTCTTCGCCCTTGGCATTGTAGACGATAAATTGGTAGTAGTTACCTTCGACCAGGCCTCTGGCTTGTGGCAAATCCAGGATCAGCAGATTGTCTGCCGCCTTGCGAAAAGCACGTCTTTCCAGTTCCAGGGCTTCATTTCTCCGGTTGCGGATTTCGTAGCGAAAATTCTTTTCATTGTAGGGATGATCGAAGCGAAAGCAGATTTTGCCTTTGGCTGGATAAAAGCTTGGATCTGCCTTCCGACGCAGTTCGACAAAGGGGCCCTGAAGATCTTCTGCTGCTGCTGGCTCGCCCTGCGGACGATAAACAAAGGACCAAACTTCGGTTTTGCCAATTGATCGCTGCCCAGAAAAGGCTTCAATCTGCCAGGCATATTTCTGGTTGACCGCCAGCGGCGGGGCGGCAGTCGGGTAAGGCATCACCTGCTGACGGATTGCATCCTGCGTAAGATAAGCCGGGGCTGAATGCATGGCGGCCATGGCATTGCGGTCTGAATGCACTTCCACCACCCGAATCCGATAGTTCAAATCAGCTGCATTGGGCGCCGGAGCCGTCCAGCTAAACATCGGTTGAGGAACCTCGACCACTGCTTCGTCATATGGATAGACCAGATGTGGTGGAATGGCAAAAACCGGGAGCTTTTCCTGACAGTTTTCTGCCAATAACAAACCGCTCTCTACCATATGCACCGATACACACAAGCTGCTGGCTTGCCCTTCAGATTGAACTGGCAGATTCAAGCCGGAAAAATCCGACAGACGTAAGCTATTGATACCAGGGCGCAACATCAGATTGCGGCTCTGTTGCTTGGCGAGGCTTCGCTCAGCTGAACGCACTTCAGCAATCAGATAAACTGAAAGCTTTTCCGGCGTTTGATTGATGAGCTGAATCTCCCACTGTGCAGCCGGAGAGGCTGAAGGCGTGGACAGGATAGAGACACGCTGAGCATACAGCCCGGTCGCACTCAACAATCCCATCATCATGATGAAAAATATTTTCTGCTTCATGGTTTCGTAAAGTTATTATGGGCAAGTAGGGATGGGAATCCCTCTGCGTGACGAACCTCACCCTCAAACGTCACTTCCGTGAGCGGATCTGGACCCCGGACACCTGCATCATCAACAGCAAGTCCTCGGACATCCACTCCTCGCCCTCCGAGAACACCTTCATCATCCTCTACAAGGACGGCATG
>JBCBZF010000425.1:0-5849 GCA_039815525.1 Bacteroidota bacterium
CATCATAAACTACTAAAGTATGCTTACCACTATACATAAAATATTCAGCTACTGCTGCACCAGTATAAGGGGCAATATATTGTAATGTAGCTGGCTGATCAGCATTTGCAGCAACTACAACAGTATATAAATTACGGCGACTTTGAAAAAAATGGAATTTCTTCCAATTTGAATCAATCTCTCCTGAAATTTTTGCCTCGTGTTTGGGAAAAAATCGAATGATCAATCTCTGATTACTGCCATATCGGCAGGTGGTCTCTCCGGCAGAAAAGCCGAAAACGAACTCTTCGATACCTACAACTACCTGGTTCGGATCGGACAAAATCAGCATAAAATCAGTGAAGATGAATCCCTGACAGCTTACAGTCAGACCATTTTGGCAGTAATCAAAAGCATTCAGTTAGCGCGATTTCGGGGCGAGAGCAGCCTGAAAACCTACGTGAATCAAATTTTTCGTCGTCAGTGTGTTAATGTTATTCGTGGCAAAACGACCAATCAGGTGTGGAATGCATTGGCCGATACTGATGTATTCCCGGAAATGGCGATGGATGTGTTCAAAGACATTTTACAGGCAGAAAAAATCAGTTTGCTCAAAAAATGTATGCAACAACTGAGTGATACCTGCCGCAAATTGCTTTGGGGTGCCCATTATGATGGCTATTCTTCGGAAGAGTTGGCCAAAATGGTCGGGCTGAAAAACGCGGAAACCGTCAATGTGCAAAAGAGTCGCTGCCGGAAGAAACTGATGGCGGTGATTGAATCATCTCCCTTTATGCAGGAAAACCTATGAATGAGCCGAACATAGATCCCCGCATCCCGGTCTACCTGGCCAAAGAGATGTCGCCGCAAGAGCAGGCTGCTTTTGAAGCCGAGCTTGAGCAGCATGATATGCTGTCCAAACAACTGTCTCTTTATCTACAGACAGAGGCCGCGATTGTTCTGACTGCGGAGGAAGAACGAATGGCAGCATTTCGGGATCGGTACAACCGCCAGAAAAAATCGACCCCTGTTCGACCACTCCGGGTAGCAGCGGTTGCGCTGACCATTGCGGCAGCCATTGCTTTGCTTTTTCTGGTCCTCCGCCCCGATAGCCAGCCGAAAAGCATGGATGCGCTATTTGGCAAGTATGCCAATGAAAGCCTACGCTTCCCTGAGCTGCGGGGACAGAATACCGATAGCCTGTGGCGGACCACCCTGGCCTATCTGCGCCAGGGAGAGTATGCTGCGGCAGAGCCGTTGCTGACGGACATATTGGCTGACAGCAATTTTCAAGCCCGTTCAGATGCCCATCTGTACCTCGGCCATGTCTACTTTAAGCAAAAAGTTTTCCAACAGGCCATTTCACAATACAATCAGGTTGAAGGTGCCAGTGTCCAGACCGCACAATGGTATCGGGCTTTGAGTTATGTAGGCATGGAAGACAAAGACAATAGCCTCAAACAACTCCGCATGATTCAGAAAGACAGCTTTTATGCTGAGAAGGCGGCAGAACTGATTGAGATGTTGGAAAAGTTGGAATGAGTCAGAGAGCCATGATCCAGTCTTTTATCCAATCAAACCAAATGGGAAACATCGGATGAATGGCCTTGCCAGCCACGAAGTATTGCGGGAGAAGGAAGTTCAGAAGAATGATGCCCCAACTGATCCGGACAAATGTTTCACTTCCATACACTTCATACAGATAATAGCCCGCCAGAAGCAAGGCCGGAAAAGCCAGATCAAACAAACGCCCCAGATCGATGGCCACCAGGGCTTGTGCGCTGACACAGAGCAAAATCATCAACAGGCTGGCCCATTGCCAGAAAGAGATCTTTCGCTTCCACATTTCATACACAGCCAAAACCGGTAAGATCCAGCCGAGTTTGAACGCGTAAAAGATCCCGATGGGGAGAAAACCCCAGGTCTGTTTCAACACCCCCTTCACATTCTGAATGCTCAGGTAAAAGTCAGTATCAAAGGCAACAGTGGTTTGAGCAGCGATGTATTGGCGGAGGAGAATCAACGGCACAAACGCCAGGGCGACCCACAATCCATTGATCAGAAGTGTTTTGACCTGCTTTCTTTCTCCCAGAGAGATCGCATACATCCATAAGGCAGGAAAAAGGACCAGATTGCTTTCATGAGTCAGGCCAGCCAGGGCAAAGAACAGACACATCAGCGGCCCTTTTCGTGCAAATACAAAGGCCAGATACACCCAGAAATAGGAAATTGGATCGACATAACCCTGCGCAATGAAATGAATGTAGGTCATGGACGAAAAGCCAATCAAGCCCGCCAATCCGGAGGCAGCGAGTGGGTCCCAGCCCTGTTTTCTTTGCCGGAAAAAGATGAAAGCGGGTAAAGCAATGGAAAATGCAGCCGTGAGCCAAAGGAATAATGGCCCACGTAAAGCTGTGAGATAGCCCAGCATGGGGCCGAGTAATCGGAAGTAAACCGGACTTTCTGCGAAAGCGAACGGATCTTCAGAAATGGCCTGATACCATTTTCCATGTGCGCCGGATCGAACCTCAACCCCTGACACAAATAGAAAAGCAATCCCAAATACCAGAAGCCCGATGATAGCGGAACTACCAACAGGGCCAAGCCTTGCTTCCAGCCAGCGAATCAGTTTGTCAATATGCCGCAGAGGAGATTGCCTCATGCTTCCGGTACATAATCTTGCATATACTGGTAGGGCTCGGTGAACTTGCCCTGCCAGAGGATGACTGCTCGCTGAATCGCTTTGGGAAGACCGGCTGCTTCGGGAGAAGCCGCAGCGAAATCAGCTGCAGCAAGTTCCGTCAGCATCGGAGAAAGATTTTCGCTGAATTGGGCGGAAGCGTCTGCGGAAAATTCACAGGGCAGGTTGGTGACGGCCATCACCGCGATGCCTTCTCCTGCGAATCCATCGCTTTGAACGCGGGTAAATGGATTGTAGACAAAGACTGGATCATCGATCCAGGTTTCTTTGGAAAAATGAATGGCCCCTTCCGGATCACAGGTGATATCGCCGATGACTTCGAGCGTCTGGTGCTGGCGATACCAGACTTCGGTCTGGTCCCGGCTCATCAGCCGAGGGAATTTGGGCGACCAGATGATGCAGTTCATGAGCATGGTGGTGTAAGGCAGGACCAGATCCAGATTGCTCTCAAACTGATCCGGCTCGTTTAGATAGCCTTCGAAAAGATCTGCATCGCTGAGATTCAGCTTGCTCCATTTTGAATCTGCTTTGAGGCGAAACATCTGCGGAACGTCCAATACCAGTTTGTAGACCTGATGGCGGCTGCCATTGGCAAAGACATCTGCCAATTCGTCGATGCTTTCCAATTCCTTGACCGGCAATTGATGAAATACTTCCTGTGCACCATAGCTGGTTTTTCCATTGCCGAGCACAACCATGATCATCGGTGGCAATTCGGCTGGTGTTCCCTTTTCGATAATCTCCTGCCCACAATCCCGAATCATCGATTTGATCAGATCCAGGTCTTCTTTTTCAATTGATTGCGGAATGCGCTGGAAAGGATGAGCAATGCCTTTCCCTTTCAATCTTTTACCCAATGTCCAAAGCGAATCAACCATGCCTGCATAGCCCGCGAAATAGGTGAAGGCCGTAATCAGACGCGCATTGTGGTCGTTGACAATCAGTTCATAATCGATGACTGTATTGCCCTGCTCCATGAAGGTTTTGAGCATTTGCCGGTTTTTGACCTGACCTTTATGGGTGTGGGAAAAAATGAGATATGCTTTTTCCGGAAGAATGTGACGAATCTCAATTTCTTTGAGTCCAAAGATCAATTGCGCTGTGGAGAGGTCTTCGGTAATGCCTGCACCTGCCTGTTGATAGGCTTCGTCGGGAAATGCTCTTTTGATTTCGCCACTGTCAGGATGCTGACGACTTTGCACCAGGAGTGGATGACCATTCTTTGTCAACTCCGCAGCCCATTTTGGTGTGACCGCCACCCGTTTTTCGCCCTTTTTACTGAGGTCTTCCCGGCGAATGCCAATGGTATTTTTCATCTGAGGATCTCCTTTTGACTGCAAATACGGATTTTTGGCTGGGAAAAAATAATGTTACCTTAAGCCGCAGCATTGACCATTTGGTGCAAGACGGTTTTTACAAGCGAATACACATGAAACGAATCATTCTCATCGTCCTGCTTTCTGTTCTCGTTATCGGCGGCGGAGCAGGATCATACGCAGTTTTTGGTACCCTTAGTGATGGTTCCCGGGTAGGGAACATGGTGAAGTTCAGCCGTAAAGGTGTGGTCTTTAAAACCTATGAAGGAGAATTGAATCTGGGGGGGTTGGCGCAGAATGCCGGTGGTGATCTGTCAGAAATCTGGAAGTTTTCTGTTCATCGTGGAGATGAGTCGATCATACAGGAGATCAATACCGCTATGGAAAAGGGCCACCGAGTCCGGCTGCACTACAAAGAGAAATTCTTTCAGTTTGATTGGCGGGGTGACACCAAATACTTCATCGATCAGGTTGACATCGTCGAAGACTAATAAAAAAGAGGAGAGAGGAAAGAGCAAGCAAAAAAACGACTCTTTCCTCTCCCCTGTCACTTCTCTCCTGATGATGATTACTCATCATCTTTGATCATGGCTTCACCCATGAGCAGAAACAACTTTCCTAAGTCTTTGCGGCGGGCTTTGTCTTTGTCAAGACGGGCGATCTCTTCTTTGACAAAAGAATAATCACGTTCCTCCTTTTTGAGGAGCGAATCGTGTTTTTCTTCCAGATTGTCCGTCAGCGTCTTTTCCAGTTGGTCGATTTTTCCGAGTAAGTCCTTGCGCAATCCAGCGATCTGCTCTTCGATTTCATTGCGCATATTGTCCATGCGGTTCTGAAAATTGGCAAACTTGCCGTCGATTTGCTCCATTTCGGAGCCCATCAGGATTTCCTGAATGGCTTTGAAACGATCAGCAGTCAGTCCACTGCTGTTGTTGGTTGGCTGGGGATTATCCTTCTCTTTGGCCATCTCTCTGATTTTCTAGCTACGTAATGTTATTTCATTAATGCTGTCAGGGTTTCCTGATCAACGTATCCACTTGGGAACAAGCCTTCTTTTTCCTGGAAGGTCTTGATGCGATCTTCTGTTTCCTGTCGGAACAAACCATCTACCAAAAGCTCGTATCCTTTGTCTTCGAGGCGTTTTTGAATCTGGTAGACCAGTGCACCACGATCTTCCAATCTGGCATAGGTTTTCGTTTCAGTCAATTGGATGAAACGAAGTTCTGCCGGGGAAATATTCTCTGCTTCGAGGCGTTTGATGTCAGCATTGGTCAGACCTTGCTTTTTCCACTGCGCGGATTGCACCAGCAATTGCTCAATCTGTTGCGTCCGCTGTTGTAGGCTCAGATAGCGCTCTACACAAGGGGCACTCCCGGGAGCCTCTGCGGAAGCATGACGTACGTCAATTTTTTCCTCAAACCAACAATGACGAGCCTGATGTTCAATTTGGAGAATGAGCTTTTGATACTGCGCGACTTTCTCCTGATCGTGATAGTGTGCGTCAATGGCGGCACTGGCTTCATATTGGTAAGCCACCGGCGGATGAAAACGCTGGTATTTTTCCCATTGAAACCATAGAATCAAAGGGAGACAAATGATGCAGATCAGATAGAAAAGTCTTTTCATGCAAAATCAGATCACATAATCAGAATTTTCGACTTGTCAAAAGCTTATCGAAATAAACAGTTTCTGACTGGAATATAGAAAAAGCAGGGGAAAAGCAGTTCAAAGCTGCCGAAATATGCACAAAAATAGGCTCTAAAAGCATTCCCGAAGCCTGAATGTCAGGATTTTTCATGAATGTGTTTATTTTTACTTCTTTGTGAACACTCCCTAAACCTTGACAACATTCC
>JBCBZF010000146.1:0-9141 GCA_039815525.1 Bacteroidota bacterium
CAGGTCAATCAGACTGGTCTGAGCCAGTGTATCCCGTACTGTCAGCCTTAACAATTGGTCGTTGCCTGTACTCAGGATACTGCTATCCTGGACGATGTCGGTAATGCTGACCTCAGATTTGGCAATGGGGGCCAAAAGATCAGTATTCCATGACAGTCCGTCTGAAGGGTTAAACCGGCAGGCCTGCAGCAACAACAGGGAAAGGGAAAGCACAAAAAATGTTGTTTTTCTCAAAATGCAGCTTGGTTTATTGCATAACGAAGGGGTGAAGATAATCGTTAATCCAGGGTGAAAAAAGCCTGGAAAAAGGGAGGCGATTGATTTTGGTGATATATGCACAAAAGGGATTGGAGCGGTTTAACTGAGATTGAAATCCTTTGAACGAGGACTTTGCAAAGCCAGACATACCTTGGACAATTTTGCGCATATCTCATTTCCTGTATACACGAGTTTAAGGGTTAAAATGGTTGGATGTTAATAATGCGGCAATTTTTATCGTTTATATTCGCAGGGACCTAGTATACTGTCATTCAAATGAATTTGGCTTCCGCGAAAGCAACCCGACTTCGCTTTATCTGGGGTATTATATGCATGTTTTTGTTGCTCTGTAACGAAACGCATGCGCAGCAACTTGTCGGCCAGGTAACGGATTGGTGGACTGGACAAAACCTCCGAAATGTGACCATATCGATTGAAGATCGAACGGTCAGTACCCTATCAGACCCTAAAGGGAATTTTGTCCTGCCGGTCCGTACAAGAGAAGATTATTTTCCCGTTACATTCTGGTTGGAAGGCTATCAAAGTCATGAGATTCTGTTGAAAGTGCAGGAAAAAGACAGCAGTATTTTGGTCAATGTCCGTTTGCGCCCAACCGTAAAATCTTTGCATGAAGGCGTGGTGATCACTGCCCAACGAGATGAGCGTGATCCTTTTCAGAGCCCTGAAGCCATTTCTTCTTTTACCCAACAGCAGTTTCGCCAATTCATTCCCCATGCCACACCTGAAGCCCTGAGTGGGATGACAGGGGTTTGGATGCAACGACAACAATTTGCCGGTGGCAATGTCAGTATGCGTGGTCTGAGCGGCAATCGAAATCTGATTCTTCTGGATGGGATTCGCCTCAACAACGCGACCTATGACACTGAAACCCATCCCTATCTGAATACAATTGATCCTTATGCTCTGGAAAACATTGAGGTGTTGCGCGGGCACGGCTCTGTTCAATTTGGCAGTGATGCCATGGGAGGCCTGATTCAGGCTTTCTCCAAGACGCCAGGCTTCTCGGGGCAGGGATGGCAAGTACGTGGCAATGCCAATATGCGATTCATGAGCCAAAATCTTGAAAGAGGTGGCCGAGGAGAAATAGAATTAAGCAATTCGTGGATGGCAGTTCATATCGGGGCATCATTAAGAGATTTTGGGAATCTGGTCGCAGGAAATGAGATCGGTGAAATACGCCCAAGCTCCTATGAAGAAAATGCGTCTGACATCAAGGCTCTGTTTAAGTTGTCGCCCCGCCATTTGCTCACCTTTGCCCGCCAAACTCATCGCCAGGATGATGTTAATGATACCGACCAGATCGTTTTTGGCGGCTATCAGCTCTATCGCTATGCCCCCAGAGAACGAGAACTTACCTATGGGCGGTTGACCTCCCATTTTTCCAATCGATGGTTTCGCAAAGTCCAATTCACCACTTCCTTTCAGAAAGCGACAGAACGAAGCATTCGCCAACGGGAAAATGAAGCGATACAGTGGGAACTGCAGGATGATGTAGGAACCTGGGGAAGCACCGTCGAAATCCATTCTGAACCCAATTTGTTTTGGAAAGCGGTTTCTGGTGTGGAATACTACCGGGACCGGGTCAACAGCAGTGGAAGTCGGACAGATCTTATGACAGAGATGACGCGGCCGGTCCGGGGCCGTTTTGCCAATGGTTCCCTTGCCAACAACATTGGTCTGTACAGTTTGCATACCATCGACATCCTCAAATTGCGCCTTTCTTTCGGTGGACGGGCCAATGCTTTTTTGCTACGTGCCTCCGATCCTACTTTCGGCAAGCAAAGCATCAATCCCAATACCTTCGTAGGCAATGTGTCAGCCCTTTATCCAATCCATCCCAATTATCATTTGACTTCCTCTATTTACACGGGCTTCCGTGCCCCCAACTTACAGGATGTGAGTGCAAGCGGTGCTTTTGCTGACGGCTTTGTGGTACCGACTGATAGTCTGTTCTCAGAACGCTCATTTACGACTGAAATCGGATTAAAAGCCAAATCAGACCACTTTTCTGGTTCACTAAGCTTGTATCGCACCCAATTGCGGGATTTAATCGAAGAGCGCCCTGGTACTTTTTTGGGAAGTGATACCTACGAAGGCCAGCAGGTATACAAACGGATCAATGTCGGAAGGGCTTTTGTGCAGGGGATAGAAGCGGAGCTGGAGGTGCCTGTCTCATCTATGCTGGCTTTTTATGGCAACTTAACCTATACCTACGGACAAAACCTAAGCGAAAATGAACCACTGAGCCGGGTGGCACCTTTGAACAGTCGTTTGGGCATTCATCTGAGAAGTAAAAAAGGCGTCTGGAGCCGGATTGAGTGGCGACATGCCCAGGTACAGGACCGTTTGTCGTCGGCAGACATGGCCGATCCGCGCATTCTGGAAAATGGGACACCCGGCTGGAACGTCCTCAACTTACATCTAGGCTACGATTTCCACTGGGGATACGCAACCATTGGGCTAAAAAACGTTTTTGACGAAAGCTATCGCATCCATGGTGCCACGCTGGCCAACCTGGGAAGAGTCCTGGTAATGAGTGTACAAGTCGGCTTTTAATCACACCCGTGCAGCCCGAAGGTTCTTAATGATTGCATGGACAATTTTCTCTCTGGTATTGGTATCAATATCCGCCAGATTATTGCCAAAGACCCGATCCATGCTTGGGGAAAAGGGTAGGGTAAAGGTCAATTTAATGCGTTTGAAGCGATACCAATCCAACATGCTATTTGCCTGAATTTGGGGCAAGTACTGATCACCTGCCAACGGCTGTCCGTCAGGTCCAAAGAGCGGAATCATCTGAATCATGCCATCAATCCATTCTTCTGCCACTTCCAATGGCAGATATTGATGTTCGAAGTAAAACAGCTCCTCGTTAATGAGATCCAGATAATCAATCACCTTTTCAGGAGAAGAGTCTGGACTGAGATCCAGAAAGTCGTCCCGAAAACGACTGATACATCCTTGGAGAGCAGACAAATGCAATTGCTTGCGACTGATAGAATAATCGCGCGCCGCCAGTAAGATGGCGATGCCACCAATGATGGTCGCAATGAATGAAAGGACTTCAAGAAAATCTTTGAAATGGTCTATCCCCAGGGCCATAACTGCAAATTGTGCTGCAAAGGTAGGAAAAAAGCCATTTCTCAAGCTTGAACTGCTGAATCATTGGTTGAAAATCAGCCGCGAGGGGTACTCGGAATCCAAATGCTCATAAATGCGCCCCCTTCTTCCAAAAGCTCCTGATATCGTTTTTGATTGAAACGATATAGCTGAGCGGGGCGACCAGATCCTGCATGTTTGCGTTTTTCTCCCAATTCTTCCAATAAGCCTAGCCGCAAAAACTTCTTCTTAAAGTTTCGTTTTTCGATGCCTTTTTCCTGATCAATAACTGGGCCCAGAATGCTTTTATACAAATGAAATAACTCAGCGAAAGTGAAGCTCTCATCTAATAGTTCAAATCCAATTGGTTCATAAGTGATTTTGCTTCTGAGACGGTTGATGGCCTGTCTGAGAATGGATGGATGATCAAAGGCCAGTTCTGGAAGCTCATTGAGTGAAAACCATTGTGCATCGGAAGCATCTGTCTGGGGATTGAGTTCAAAGGCGTCTGGTCGCACCAGAGCATAGTAGGCCACCGAAATCACGCGTCGGCGTGGGTCCCGATCCGGTTTCCCAAAAGTATACAACTGCTCCAGATACTGTACTTTGACACCGGTTTCTTCCTCTAATTCCCGTGAAACCGCCTCTTCCAGTGATTCTGAATCCCCTATAAATCCGCCCGGTAAGGCCCATTTATCTTGAAAAGGTGGATATTTCCGTTGAATCAGCAACACCAGAATGTCCTGTTTGGGAGAATAACCAAAAACGACGGCATCTACTGCTAGCCAAATGGAAGGGGGAGGATTCATACAGGAAAAATACAAAATTCAGACAATCAAACGAATTTTAATGTAAATTTGACACAAAACTTTTTCCTTTGCGTTTGGTTAATTGAATGTCAAAGAAACCCATCTATGAAATACCTTCACCTCGCCGGTGGCTGTCTGAACCAAACCCCGCTTGATATCAAAGGCAATACCCAACGGATCATTGCCAGCATAGAGATGGCTCGTCAGCAAAGGGTGCATTTACTCTGTCTGCCCGAGCTTGCCATCAGTGGATACGGGTGTGAAGACGCCTTTTTCAACGACCATTTGTTGCGCCGTAGCCTGAAAGCACTCGCAGAAATTACCAGTCATAGCGCAGGCATGACCATCAGCGTCGGTTTGCCGATGGAATATGCCAATTGCCTGTACAACGTAGTGGCCATGGTTCACGATGAGGAGGTGCTTGGTTTTGTCGCCAAACAAGAACTGGCCGGTGATGGCATTTACTATGAGCCGCGTTGGTTCAAGCCCTGGGAGGAAGAAAGGGTCGAGCAAATTGAATGGGAAGGAAAAAATTATCCATTTGGGGATATCGTATTTGACATCGATGATGTGCGGATTGGGGTTGAGATTTGCGAAGATGCCTGGAACGGTATTCGACCCGCCCAAAGACACTACATCAACAATGTTGACGTCATCCTGAATCCGAGTGCGTCCAATTTTGCCTTTGGTAAATCGTCCATTCGTGAACGCCTGGTTACGGAAGCTTCCCGTTCTTACAACTGTACCTATGTCTACTCCAATCTCCTTGGCAATGATGCCGGTCGGATCATTTTTGATGGTGAAGTGTTGATCTCACAGAGTGGAGAACTGATTGCCCGAAACCGTCGCTTTGCCTATGATCAGGTCGATGTATTGACGGCAGTGGTTGATGTACACCGGGTGCATACCCATCGAAAGAAGTCTTTTAATTTCCGTCCGGAAGAACCTCCCTATCTGGTCAAGGCCAAAGGCTATTATGTGGAGGCGGAGCCTGGGGAGGTCGTGCCCAGTCTGGTTGCGCCGATTGAATCCAAAGAAGAAGAGTTTTATCTGGCTGAAACCCTGGCATTATTTGATTATATGCGGAAAAGTTGGAGCCGGGGCTTCGTCCTGTCGTTATCCGGCGGAGCTGACTCCTCTGCTTGCGCAGTCTTGTGTGCACATGCGATCCTTCGCGCTGAAAAGGAGTTGGGAGAAGAAAAAATACGGCAAGTTCTTGCCTATACAGGTATAGATCCGGCAAAGCCTCTGGTCAGCCAATTGCTTACCTGTGTCTATCAGGCCACAGCCAACAGCGGAGAAGAAACCCTGGAAAGTGCTGCGGAATTGGCCAAAGGCCTGGGAGCGAGCTTCCACAACTGGCAGGTAGAACATATTCATCAGGCTTATATCGGACTCGCAGAAGAAGCCATGCAGCGCCCTCTGACCTGGGAGCAAGATGATATCACGCTACAAAATATTCAGGCTCGTCTGCGTGCGCCCGGTATCTGGATGCTGGCAAATATCCATAAAGCACTTTTGATCACCACCAGTAACCGCTCTGAGGCGGCAGTTGGCTATGCAACCATGGATGGAGATACCGCAGGCGGGCTTGCGCCCCTGGCTGGTATGGACAAGGCAAGTCTGCTGGAATGGCTGCATTGGGCCGAAAATGCCCTGGATATTTCTGCCCTGCGATTTGTCAATTCGTTGACACCTACCGCTGAATTGCGGCCTGCATCTTATGATCAGTCAGACGAATCGGACCTGATGCCATATGGGATACTTGATGAGATCGAGAAGTGTGCCATCCGCGATTATCAATCTCCCACAGAGGTGTTCCGAAAATTGCGCGGCACCTATCCTGATGAACAGCTCAAAGGTTACATTCGTAAATTTTTCCTGCTGTGGTCCCGCAATCAGTGGAAACGGGAACGCTATGCGCCATCCTTTCATTTAGATGATGAAAACCTTGATCCAAAGACCTGGTGTCGTTTCCCGATACTCAATGGTGGATATGGGGAGGCTCTGAAAGAATTGGACGATTTGTAAAACCGTTCTTCCTGACTCACTTTGTCGCAATTGATTCTGGAACATCAGGCTCATACATTTTCTTAAACAAAAGACAAATCCTGTGGTTTTGAGCGATGAAATGAATCCATGGGTAAAACTTTAATTAGTGCGAAGAAAAGCGTAATTTTGCCCGACATATTTTTACCTCTGATACGTACCCAAACCCAAGTCTTCAATTATGTCAGACATTCAAGAGTTAGTAGAGTCTGTTGAGCTCAACATCAGTGGGGAAAACCACAATTATTCGGTTGTTACTGGTACTTATAACGAAAAAGGCATCGACATTGCCAAGCTTCGGGGCCAGACCAAGTATGTAACTTTGGACACTGGTTTTAAAAATACCGGTTCCACCAAAAGTACCATTACTTACATCGACGGGGAACAAGGGATCTTGGAACACCGTGGTTACCGGATTGAACAGCTGGCAGATGAAGCTTCCTTTTTGGAAGTGGCTTATCTATTGCTAAAGGGTAGCCTGCCATCTCAGGCTGAGCTGACGGACTTCGAAGGGAAAGTGATGACTTATGTCCAACCTCCGGCTGGCATCAAATCAATATTGGATTCGCTTCCTTCTGATTTGCATCCAATGGGTATGCTGTCAATTCTGTACAACTCCTTGTCTGGTTTCTATCCAGGTAGCCTGGATACCTGGTCTGATGAGTCTGTACGATGGGAAAGCATGTACCGCTTGCTTGGACACATGCCTGCCCTTGCGGCCATGATCTATCGCCGTAGCCAGGGACTTGCGTATATCGATGCTGATCCATCACTCGGGTATGTAGAGAACTTTCTGAACATGATGTTTGGTGAGGTAGATGAAACCGTAGCAGAAGCCCTGGACGCATTGTTGATTCTCCATGCAGATCATGAGCAAAACTGCTCCGCGTCTACTGTACGTTTCGTTGGCTCTTCTCATGTCAATCTTTTTGCTGCCATTGCTGCTGGTAACAATGCCCTGTGGGGACCACTCCACGGTGGTGCCAACCAGAAAGTACTGGAGATGCTTGAATCCATTAAGCAAGATGGTGGGGACACTGCTAAGTATTTGGCCAAAGCCAAAGATAAAGCTGATCCTTTCCGACTGATGGGATTCGGACACCGCGTGTACAAAAACTATGATCCACGTGCGAAAGTGATCAAAAAATATGTTGACAAAGTACTGGCTTCTCTCAATGTAGAAGATCCGGTTGTTGACATCGCCAAAGGATTAGAAGAAGCGGCCGTCGCTGACGAATACTTTTCTGCCCGGAAGCTCTTTCCCAATGTGGATTTCTATTCCGGAATCATTTACCGCGCGATGAACATTCCGGTGAATATGTTTACCGTGATGTTTGCGCTGGGACGCCTTCCCGGTTGGACGGCTCAGTGGCAGGAAATGCGTACCAATAAAGAGCCAATTGGACGCCCACGCCAGATTTACACTGGAGAAAGTACACGTGAATACGTGCCGATTTCCAAACGATAAGACATTTTCTGATATAAATGATTTGCAAAGGTCCGCTGAAAGGCGGACCTTTGAGTTTTCCTGAGAGGAAATTGTGGGAAAATCAAACTGGGGAATCCCCGAAATTTTCCTAAATTGATAAGACCGAAAGGAAGGCCTATGATGTCCAACACCATCTTTGACTTCGAAAAACCAATCTACGAGCTGGAAAGCAAACTGGAGGAAATGCGCCAGACCGCTCAAGAAAATGGGGTAGACATGGAGTCTGCCGCATCAGAATTGGAACAGAAGATTCAGGACCTGAAAGTCAACATTTACGAGAATCTTAGCCGCTGGCAACGTGTCCAGATTTCACGGCACCCGGAACGACCTTACGCTCTCGATTATATCGAGCATATATCCGAAGGCTTTATTGAACTATTTGGCGATCGCAATTTTCGCGATGACAAAGCCATGATTGGCGGCTTGGCCCGTATTGACGGACAGCCGGTGATGTTCATTGGTCAGCAAAAAGGCCGCACCACCAAACAGCGGCAGTTTCGAAACTTTGGGATGCCGAATCCTGAAGGCTATCGTAAGGCACTGCGACTCATGAAAATCGCAGAAAAGTTTCAGATCCCGGTGATCGCTTTGATTGATACGCCTGGTGCCTATCCCGGACTGGAAGCAGAAGAGCGTGGACAAGGCGAAGCCATTGCCCGAAATTTGATGGAAATGGCGGTATTGCGCACACCCATCATTTGTGTCGTAATCGGTGAAGGCGCATCTGGTGGAGCCCTTGGCATCGGCGTCGGCGATAAGGTGTACATGCTTCAGAATACATGGTATTCTGTCATCTCACCCGAAAGCTGCTCGAGCATCCTTTGGCGTAGCTGGGAGCACAAAGAACGCGCTGCTGAAGCCCTGAAACTCACTGCGGAAGACAATCTTCGCCTCAACATCATTGATGGGATTATTCGTGAGCCACTTGGGGGCGCACATAAAAAACCCGAAGATGCGTTTACTGCTGTAAAGCATCAGATTGTTGCAGACATTGCAAAACTGTCTTCGCTTGACACCGACACATTGATCCAGAATCGCATCGAAAAATTTACCTCGATTGGCGTATTTGGAAATGAACAGGAAACCAACAGTCCTGTCGCAATCAATTCGTAGAAAGCCGAGGTTCATACTCTGTTCATTTCATTCGTATACCCAATGTGAGGTGACGTCTCCATGGCTTTTTCGTCCAAATAAAAAGCTATGAAGCCTCACTACTACGATTTTTCGTACAGGGTGAAAATGCAAAATTCCTGTTCATCGCATTTTTTAGAAATAAAAAGTTTTTTGATGGGGTGAGGCTTTAGAAATTCCGGTCGAAATGTTATTTTTGATCGGACCAGACCGAATGATATGCGGAAAAGCATCTCACCTCACTTATGGCTTTGTTTGTTGACCGTTTGCCTGATGGCTTGCGGG
>JBCBZF010001054.1:0-2530 GCA_039815525.1 Bacteroidota bacterium
CATCTGATAATCGATGCGCCAGCCTTTGTTGTTGGCACGCGCATTGGCACGGTAGCTCCACCAGCTGTAATGATGTGGATCCTGATTGAATGTTCGGAAAGAGTCAACAAAGCCCATGTCGATGAACTTAGTTACCCATTCTCTTTCATGGGGGAGGAAACCAGAATTCTTTTTGTTACGCACCGGATCATGGATGTCAATTTCCTTATGGCAAATGTTGTAGTCGCCGGATATGATCAGGCGGGGGAAAGACTTTTTGAGTTCGGCGATGTATTGGTAGAAATCTTTGAGAAAATCTTCTTTGATTGCCTGACGATGATCCCCACTGGAACCAGAAGGGATGTAAACTGAGATGATTGAATAGTCTTCAAAATCAGCCCGAAGAATTCGTCCTTCTGCATCATAGCGATCCATCCCACTTCCATACTCCACATGTTTTGGTTCTTCCTTGGTGAGAATCGCGACCCCACTATATCCTTTCTTTTCTGCCGAATGGAAATAAGCGTGATAACCTTCTGGTTTCAGAATACTTTCATCCAGTTGTTCAGGCTGCGCCTTGGTTTCCTGAATGCAGAGCACATCGGGGCTCTCTGCTTGCAACCAGTCGTACAAACCTTTTCTGGACGCGGCACGAATGCCGTTCACATTGTAGGAAATAATCTTCTTCACGCTTCTTCAGAATTGGGGGTCGATTCAGATTGGGAAAAATGCTGGAAGCCCTGGGCTTCGAGATCGACTGCTTCTCCAGTGTCGAGCACGACTTGCATCACATTGGGATCTTCCGTGATATGGCCGATGATGGTAATCTCTTTCCAACTTTTGATGGTTTCGAAAGATTGGATGGGTAAGGTGAAAATCAACTCATAATCCTCTCCACCATTCAAGGCAAAAGTCGTCGGGCTGATCTCAAACTCTTCCGCCACTTTGGCAGTCTGGTAGTCAATCGGAATTTTACCAGCATAAATGGACGCCCCCACTTTGCTCTGCCGGCAGAGATGATGGAGTTCGCTGGCAACGCCATCACTGACATCCATCATGGACGTTGGCTTGAGATTGGCTTCCGCCAATTTGCGAATGATATCTCCCCGGGCCTCTGGCTTGAGCTGGCGCCCCACGACATAGTCGTAGTCGTTGAGGTCTGGTTGCAAACCCGGATTACCCATGAAAACTGATTTTTCCCGGTCGAGCACGAGATAGCCGGCATAAGCCGCGCCGACATCTCCACTGACACAGATCAGATCTTTGGGCTTTGCCCCGCTGCGATAGGTGAGTTGACCTTCCGGTGCCTGGCCAAAGGCCGTAACCGAAATGACTAGGCCTTGCTTGCTGCTGGTGGTATCACCGCCAAGCAGATCAATCTGATATTTTTCACAGGCCAGGCGAATGCCGGCATACAATTCATCCAGTGCTTCGACCGAAAAGCGGCTGCTCACTGCGATAGAGACCGTGATTCCGTAGGGTAGGGCATTCATCGCAAATATATCGCTCACATTGACAGCCACGGCTTTGTAACCCAGGTGACGCAATGGCGCATAGGCCAAATCGAAGTGAATTCCCTCCAAAAGTAGATCGGTGCTGAAAACCTGGGTCCAATTTTCATTGTTGTGAACCACTGCTGCGTCATCGCCAATTCCCTTCACCACCAATGGATTTTTGATTGGGAAATCTTTGGTCAGCCGTTCAATCAGACCAAATTCCCCAAAATTGGAGATGGAAGTGTAGGCCGATGGATTTTCTTCGTGCATGTTCTTTTCAAACAAATTTTCAGCGACAGAGAGATCTATTGGTGCACTGGAGCAAACTCACAGCACAGCAGGCGACTGGAAAAACAGATTTTGAGAGAGAAAGGACGATAAAACTACACAAAGCCCTCCATTCTTACCTCATATCGGCATTCGCAAATAGCTTATCCCCGCCATTGTCCACAGACTTTTCCACCGCAAAATGTAAAAGTTTTGCAAAGATAATGACTGTGAATCAATTAGTTGTGATATAATTTTGTCATCCTCAAGAATCTATCCACAGTCCGGACTGTGGGGAAAACTTTCAAATTCTGCCAAAATATTGCCTGTCTACATCCTGATTTGCTCCTTCCCCCCTTTTACACTTTCCGGACGCTCTGCACCTCTCTCTCCTCAACACAAAACTGATGTTCTTCTCTCCTCTGCATTTTTCAAATCCCTTATTCTTCTTTTTTCTTTTTTATAAAATTTAAAAACCTATTAGTAGTAATGGATCTGTGGAAAAGTGGGATAACTTTTTGTCATTTTGCTTGACTTCAATCTTCTCCACATCTTTATTCAGGAAATCCACACTGCGGATTGATCCAAAGCTTCATATTATGAAATTGTTAAGAGAACATGATATCACCATGATTCAGGGATGATTTTTCTGTCTTCACAAGCTTCTTTATGAGTAGATTAGCTAAATCTGAATTTTTTACCGGCTAATCGTAATTTTGGAATATGAAAATATACGATAGTCATGTCAAGTGAAAGTTTTCGACAATTTTCGCTGAAAGTGGATAAAG
>JBCBZF010000216.1:0-7904 GCA_039815525.1 Bacteroidota bacterium
AGCATAGTAGATGGCGGGTTGGAATATCAAAGCAGAAGTTCCGAAAAAATCCTCCGCCTGACCCATCCAAAGCTGCTATTTGCGAATATCAATTTCCATCCAATTACTTTCGGCATTTTTTCCATCTAATTGTAAACCTGCCTTAACTTCCCAAATATGAAAAGCATTCTTACCACGATAGGTTCCATACACTTGTTCTGGTAGCTCAATTTCGGTGGTCCATTCAGCACTTTCATAGGCTTCCAGGACCTGGGGGCCATCGATCCGTTGCTGGTAAGCCCAGGTTTGGGCGGTGGTCAAAGCGTGGGGATTATTGGCAGTATCCTGACCACCAACGCCAGAATGATTGATCTTTTCCACGGCCCGGATTTTCACATACACACAGCCAAGTTGCAGATCTGTCTCTTCTGCCTGCGCATTGACAATGAGAAGGATCGGCAGATTTCCATCATTAAGCGGATTGGCCGGACGTACCTGAACATTGGCGCGTTTTTTTCCCAGGTAACTGCCAATTCTTTGAAAAGCGGAACGGAGATCCATGAAAATAAAGGTAAAGTGGTGGATGTATATTTTTGTACGGGAAGCAAAGTCAATCCGTTATCTAACACCTGATTGGCACAAAAAATCCCTGTACAGTGTATTTTCTCATCAATTCAGGAGGTTTTTTTACACTTTGCTGCAGAAGATGCCGATTTTTCCTGACTCCTCTTTATTTTACACCTCAGTTTGAGCGATCAGGAAGCATATCTCTCCTCTCTGGGTAATTCAATATCCTTTGAACAAGTGCAATTCATGCAGTTGATCATGGATAATATTCCCCAATTTATATTCTGGAAAGATCGGAACAGTGTGTACAGAGGCTGCAATCGGAATTTTGCAGTGTCTGCCGGACTAGACGAGCCTTCGGAGATTGTCGGAAAAACCGACTTTGATCTTCCATGGAGTGAATCTGATACTGCTTTTTACCGACAAATCGACAAGCGGGTCATGGACAGCGGGGTTCCGGAAATCAACTTTGAAGAACCACAAACGATCCAGGAAGATGATACCCGTTGGCTTCGGACCAGTAAGGTCCCTCTCCGCAATGCGTCCGGTGAAGTCATTGGGATCCTGGGAATGTATGAGGACATCACCAAACGGAAAGAAGTAGAACTGGAGTTGCGCCGTTTGAACCAGGAACTCGAACGGGCCAATGTAGACCTCGAACGCTTTGCCTTTGCCGCTTCACATGATTTGCAGGAACCACTTCGGATGATCGGAGGTTTTGTGAGCTTGCTTGAAAACCGATACCATCGTCTCCTGGATCAGCAGGGTCAGCAGTTTATGAATCAGGTTACCATTGGGGTCAAACGTATGTCTAAGCTGATCAAAGGCATTATGACGTACTCCCGACTTGGCTATGAGGAGATGGTCAAAGAACCGGTTCTTGCGTCTGATCTTGTATCGGATGCAGTCGGCGAATTGATGGACCTTATCGAGGATTCGGGTGTCCAACTAGACATAGAAGTTGCCGCCAATCCGATCAAGTGCTTTCCCCACCAAATACATAGTTTGATCTTTAATTTGGTCAACAATGCGATCAAATTTAATGACACCACCTCTCCCCGCATATATATTCAGGCAGAACAGAAAGATGCACATTGGCTCCTTCAAATCGCAGACAACGGTATTGGTGTAGAAGCTGAATTTGGACAAAACATCTACAAACCGTTTAAACGTTTACAGCACCATAAGGATTTTCCAGGCAGTGGGATCGGCCTCTCCATTTGTAAGCGGGTCGTGAATCTGCACGATGGGGAAATCTGGCATGAATCCAATCAGTGGGGTGGGACCACATTTTGGGTACGGATTCCGATCGAGGCACAATGAACGAAAGGCTGCATTTTAGGATTCATCAATCTCCAATTGATAACCACGTCCACGCACATTCCGAATCTGAACGGCAGGATCAGACTTTAACTTTTTCCTTAAACGAGACACAAAGACATCCAGGCTTCGACCAGTAATCACCCCCTCTTTCCCCCAAATTTCATCTTCCAGATAGGTTCGTTCGATGAGTTGATTGGCATGACGCGTCATCAGATCGAGGATCTGGCTTTCTTTTTCTGACAAAACTTCCGTGCCAGAGGGCGCATGCAACAAGCGCTTTTGAGGATCAAAGCGAAACGAAGCGAGTTGGATTTCAGCTAAATTGGGGGAAACCTTTGAAGCATTTCGTTTGCGGAAAATGACAAACAAGCAGAATACCGCAAATAACAAGCTCGGCGGAAGCATATATTGCCAGACGATTCCCATTTGGCTTTTTTCTGAGAGGTGGATTTGTAAATAGTAGCAGCCGACCTCCAGCTCTCTGCTACTACACGGAAGGTCAAAATCCTGATCTGGTTGAATTTCAAAACCGTGTACCATCTGCCGATTGGTACAGTCGTACACGCCCACGATGCTCGCTTGCTCTGGCAAATTTTCTACGACAATCGCCTGTAACATCGCCGGCATAAAGCCTAAAGTTGTTTCGAAATGTATTTGGTACACATCTTCACTGATTTCCTGGATGGGCATGACCCGGGAGATACTGTCTCCGGAGGAAAGCAATAACTGGTGGCCAATCATGCGCAGCTGAATCATGCGTTGCTGTCCCTGATAAGATAAATTGGACGCAGGTTCTGCGAACAGCATTCCAAGCTGAAAGACAAGGCACAAACTGAGGCTGATTATCCGGAAGTTCATCGAATTTTTCATGTAACAAATAACATTTACATTCCTTTCACAATCATTTTACACAACTATTCTTGCTTCCTGATCCAGGAGAAATACATTCGGACAGTACATCAATTTCAATTGTGACGTCATGTCAATTTCGAATTTGCGCCTTACATTTTTGTTTTTGTTGCTCATTCTCTGCAGTTGCAGTAGCACACAATCACAACAAGAACATTCGGAAAGCAATCCTATCAAACGTTTTCCCCTTTACCAAACCGATAATCAGGGCCAGAGTTGGCAAGCAGTTGTGTCAAATCTCCCATCGGAAACCCAGGTTTCATTCATGCAGCACATTGACGACCGCGTCCTACTCGCCTCCGACAACAATGGTTTGTGGTTGAGCAATCAGTCACTACGTCAATGGACACAAATTGGAGGGGACCTTCCCGGAAACAAACTCAATGCTTTGCTGGTGCAAGAAGACATGGTTTTTGTGAGTGTCTATCGAAAAGGCATCTTTGTCAGTTCAGATAAAGGCGAAAACTGGCGTTCTTTGAACGCAGATCTACCAGAATTAAAGGTTCAGGCAATATTGGCAATTGGTGATACCATCTTTGCCGGGACGGATCAAGGCATTTTTTACCGACAATTTGAGGCGAAAAAGTGGGTCAGTGTCGTTCAGGGGCCGCAAATTCTGAGTCTTCAGTCCTGGAATGGGAAGATTTTGGCGGGTAGCAGTCAGGGTGCACTATTGTCAGGGGATAATGGTCTGACATGGGAATGGATTCATCAGGAAGGTGCCATTCATTATACTGAAGTGATCGAGGGAAAAATTGTGCTGTTGTATGTCCACGGGGATGTGTTTGTATCAGATGACGAGGGACAAAGCTGGACCGAAGCCATTTATGAACCCCGGAAGGATTCCTATAGTTATGATGTGGTGCAACAGGGAGCGTACATGATCCTTAGCAACAATTATGGCATCCATCGCTCAATCGACGGTGGGAAAAATTGGGCGCTGATCTATCCGACCGAAAAAATGGCCTTTTTCGAGTTTTTGAAGAGGGGGGATTTGATCCTCGGCGGGACGAGACATTGGGATGAGTTTCGGGGGCGGTAGGAGATCGCTCTCTTAACCAGCCGTATGATGGGATGGATAATATATAAAAGTGAAAAAGGACAATAATTTGCGTTTCAGTTCCACCAAACAGGTGCGATCATCTGGACCATAATTGTTGAGGAAGGAAGCGTAGATTTCATTGACCTACATGCCTTTCAGGATCAGGACGAATTTTAGCCAAGGCCGCCCGCATGTTCATGATTCTTAAACGCCTGCACCATGGTTTTCAATTCTGTAACATAGGTTTCCAACCAATCATAAGTAAGATTCTCTTCCGTGATTTGCAGATAAAAGTTCTCAAGGGTCAGGTTCAGGACCAATTGGGCCAGATAGGAATTGTCTCCCAAATCGAGGGCTTCGGCCCAGATACGCAGTATCCCGTCTCCGACGGCCTGGGTACTTTTCTCAAAACAGCTTTTGAAACGGGGATTGTCGCGATTGAAACGAAGTTGGCGATTAAACAATAAATCTTCCTTTACATCCACCAATACTTCCAGCAACTCTGGCACCAGCGTTTTACATGCTCGTTCACGTTCAGCGATAATCTCCGCTCGCTCCAGATGATGGGCCAGAAGGAACTCTCGAAAAACTTCCAGATCAGCAAAGTGATGATAGAATGAAGATTTACTTTTGCCAACTTCCCGGGCAATCACCTCTATTTTCAGGGCAGCAGGGCCTTTTTGGGCAAACATTCGATAGCCAGTCAGAATCCAGGGGAGGGTGCGTTCATTGAACATATTTCAGCACTTTTCTGAATCTACACAGCTCTACTCTGACCGCAAAATCATCACCCCAATATCTTCAGCGGAAATTTCCTGGTCCGCACATAGGCAAATCCCCCTAAAACTGCTACACTCCCGGCAAAGATGTATACCCAGCTTGGGATCGGTACCGGATCACCAGCAGCATAAGAATGGAGGCCAGACAGATAGTAGTTCACCCCATAATAGGTCATGATGATGGAAGTCAGTCCGAAGATCGTGGCCAGATTGTAGGCAAACAGGCCGAAAGCCTTTGGAATGATCCGCATGTGCAGAATAAAAGCATAGACCAAAATGCTCACCAATGCCCAGGTTTCTTTGGCATCCCAACCCCAGTAACGGCCCCAGGACTCGTTGGCCCAAACACCTCCCAGATAGGTTCCAATGCTAATCATCACCAGCCCAGCGAGCAATGTCAGCTCACTCAAATAGGTCATTTCCTGCACGATGCGGTTGACCCGTAGATGATTGGATTTCCGCACCACGGCCATGAGGATGAGATTGATCAATCCCATCACTGCACCCAGCATCAGAAAGCCATAGCTTCCCGCCTCCATCGACACATGAATGGTCAGCCAATAAGAACGTAAAACGGGAACCAGTGGTGTAATTTCCGGATCGAGGAAGCTCAGGGTGGCCACGAAGAGAATGGTGGCGGCCAAGGTCATGGTAGCGGCCAAACCACCGTAGGATTTCCGGGCAAACAGCATTCCGGCCAGCGTGGTGGTCCAGGCAATGTATATCATGGATTCATACCCATTGCTCCAGGGTGCGCGGCCAGATACATACCAGCGAATGCCTAAGCCCAGCGTGTGCAGCAGGAATCCGATTCCAGCCAAGCCCGCCAATACATAAAATACTTTGGTCAGATTTAGCGCAGGGCGAAAAACTGATGTAAACAGCAGCCCCAGAAATCCGAGGCTGAGGAATAGGTATAAGCCAGTCAAACGATTGAAGATCCGGGATTCATTGAGTTGAATCTCAGCGGACAGTTTTACGTCAGAGGGAACATTGTCAGAATCGATTCGCTTTTGATAAGCACTCAGTTCATCGATCAACTGATTGGCGAGGCTGTAGTCGCCTTTCTGCATGCCTTGCAGCAAGGCGGATCGATACGCAGAAAAAAAGCGATCCACAACCGGATTGTCATCCTGATGGCCGTCATTCTGGCGGTGGATGTGGTTTCCAAGCCAGGTCTGACCAGGATCATTTTCTTTCGGGATGATTTTGATGATGCTGCCACCAAATACCATTCCCATGATGTTGACCCGCTCATCTACTTTCAACATCTCTTTGGCGTATACACCACGGTCTGCCTGCGGCAGGGCATTGATGCGCTGAATCTCAGGGCCAAGTTTATAGCGGCCGTTTTGATGATAAAAGTCTGCATAACTGGCATATTTCCCTTCAACTCCCACCAAGGCCAAAAGGTCTTTATGGCGGCCCAATTTGATCATCGGGATTTTGTACCAATTACGACCGTTGGCAAACATGCTCAGCAGCACCTGATCAGCCGACAGGCCATCCAGGCTTTCCTGGCGGGAGACTTTCCGCAATATCTCCCGTGAAAGGGTGTGAATGGGTTTCATGCGTCCTCTGAAATCCTGCACCACCATGCGACTGACTTTCTCAGCATGCTCTTTGCTCACCACATGTTCCGCCTGAATCTTTTCGCCTTCCGCTTTCACCAGCACCACGCTCAACATCAGCAACATAAACACCGAGGGTGTCAATCCTTTTTCACGAAGCTTTTTCAGCTTTTGATTGACCTGATAAAAGCGGGTCTTTTTGCTCACAAAGGTCATCAACAGTCCCAGCGTGAGCAAAGCATAGCCGAGATAAGAGATCCAGGTCCCCCAAAAATCGTGGTTCACACTGAGGTAGGTTCCTTGCTCATCCCGGTCATAAGATGACTGAAAAAAGCGGTAGCCGTCATGATTGAGGATATTATTCATGTAAATACGGTAGTCCATTTGCAACTGCTCCCGTTGGTCTATCAATTGCACTTCACTGGCGAAGGATACCGGACTGTTGGTACCCGGATAACGATCCATGATGAAGTCATTCAGATGAATGGAAAAGGGCAATTCCAGCTCTTTCGCACCGTAGGCAACCGAAAAACTCAGATCTTCAAAGTCCAACTGTTGGCTGCGGCCCGGGCTACCTTTACGGCCATACACATAGGTCTCTTTGCTTTGGCCTCCACTGCTGATCTTCATGTGTAGGGCCGTAATGCTTTCGTTGCGGACCTTTGGATCTTCGGCTTGAATCATGGCTACACCTTTTTCAAGGAATTCTGAAAAGACAAAAGAATTTCGTCCGTCAGAATACAAGGACCGAAAGCGCAATGGACGGGCTGGACCAGGAGGCAAAGTATCTATCTCCCGGGTAGCCATCACCATTTGCGTATAGGTCCGGTCAGCGGTAAAAGTCAGCTTCTGGTCGTGAAAGGAGATGTTAAACGCACCTTTCATGGGGGCATCAGAGAAGTTGTAGATCACATTGTGGATACGTTTGCTGCGGCCTGCTTCCAGAAAGTATTCTTCCCGACCTCCAGCACCACCTACCACGATTTTCAGAATTGGGTTTCCATCCGGTTTTTCGACCAGGACAGGCTGTGGATTGGGGATAAATCCTTTTACCTCCACATCAATCTGGCTTCCATCTATGAGATAAGACTCCTGCCAATGATTGTTACCCAGGGTGGCAAATAAGACAGGCTCATCAAAATCGTAAGTTTTACCATCTTTCCGGGCCTGAAAAACCAAATGGCTGTCAGCTGACAGGAAGCGGTTTGACTGCGCATTCTCGCGAATGTGCATAATTCCTTCGAAGCCAGAATAACGGGTTACCGCCGCTCCGAGAATAATCACGATCATCGACAGATGGAACATCAATAAAGCCCACTTTTTCTGTTTGACCATGCGGAATTTGATGATATTATAGACCAGGGAGCCGCAAAACAATCCCAGCAGCAATTCAAACCACCAGGCTTTGTAAATCACTTTTTGCGCAGAACTGGTTCCAAAATCATTTTCGATAAAGGTTGCTACCCCAATGGCGAGGGCAAACAAAAGGATGTAAACGCCTGCGGCGCGGGTATTCAAGAGTGCTTTTAACACGGGGGAAAGTCGAAGCAGAATGCGGTTCATGGGGCGGATGGTTTCCGGTTCATCATCTTAGCACAATGGCATCTTCCAAAATCAAATCGTAGGTATAGCCAGCCCCAAAATCTTTGTTTAGGCTGACAATGGCCTGCATGGCCACGATCTCGCCCTCATGCACATGGCTGTCAGAGGTCAGCACAAAATCATAGCCATCTG
>JBCBZF010000575.1:0-4740 GCA_039815525.1 Bacteroidota bacterium
CTCCCAGAATATACATCTTGCAAGCTGGAGAATGATAGGCAACTTTTTCAATAACACTGTTATATTTTTTAATATTATATTTTGCCTGCATAATTTGCCTCATCCAGAAAAGCCAGTATATTTGCCATCCCTCTGAGCCGGTCCGGTAGTTCAGTTGGTTAGAATACATGCCTGTCACGCATGGGGTCGCGAGTTCGAGTCTCGTCCGGACCGCCAACAAAACAGGAAAAGTCGCCTAATACAGGGGACTTTTTTTGCGTTTAGCGCAAAATGAATCAGGCTTAGGGTCGGAATGAATCGGTATCCTCCTGAACATAAAAACAGGACACTACTCTGACAGTAGCATCCTGTTTATGTCTGAGGATGTCAACAACTGTTAACTCAGCGTCATCGGCAAGTCAGTCAACCGTTGCCCGGTAATCCGCTTCACGGCATTCCCGATGGCAGCTCCAATTGGGCCAAGAGGTGGCTCACCAACCGGCAGAGGCGTATCGCCTCCCGGAATCAAGTGGACATTGATTTCCCTGGGTGCATCTTTCATCAACGCCATTTGATACGGTCCATATATAATGGGAACCAGTCGCCCATCTTCTAGTGTCATTTTTTCATATAAAGCCGCGGAAATCCCCATGATAATGGAGCCTTCACACTGCGCCCGAACCTGATCAGGATTGACGGCAAAACCGCAATCAAGCACACAATGCACTGCATTAACTTTAATTTGCTTGTTTTCCACTGAGACATCTACCACGTGGGCACAAGGCACACCGGTATCGATGGAAGCGGCAAAGCCCATGGTCCGGTTATTTGACACAGCTTCAGAGTAATTTGCTTTTTCAGCAACTGTTTCAATCACTTTCCGAATCCGGTCCTGGTTCCCCCCAGAGCCAAGCATAGCCAGGCGAAAATCCACAGCGTTCTTACCGACTTTTTGCGCCATTTCATCAATAAAGCTCTCAATCACAAAGGTATTGGCCAGAAGCCCCAGGCTCCGCCACCAACTGGTCGCAAACGGCAGGGTGGAGTGCCACTGAACCGCCCGCCGATTCGGAATGTTATCATACATAATGTTTCCCCCCCGCATAGCGCCAACATCTGTCCCCAGAATACTATGCATGGCTGCTGGCATGATGACAGAATTGATGGCCACATCGCCACTGGCATAGTGGTGTTCGAGCGCCTCCAGGGTCCCATCCTGGCTCAGTTTGCCACGCATGACATGCTGGGTAGGAGGCCTGAAGGTATCGTTTTGGAACTCTTCTTTTCTGGTGAAAAAGTATTTGACAGGTTTCCCAACTGCCTGGGACATTTTTGCCGCCAAAACAGCATGAGAGGTATTCAGCCTCCGGCCAAATCCCCCGCCAAGGTAGGTTCCAATGACATTGATATTTTCGACATCAATCCCCAGCGCCTCGGATAATTGATTGCGGGTAATCCCAATGACCTGGGTGGATAGCTTGACGGTTACTTTGCCATCCTTTACGAGAGCCACGGCCCCATTGGGTTCGATTTGGGCATGGGCACCAATTGGGCTACTAAAGGTCATACTTTCAACGCCCTCTTCTTCCGGATCCAATGCATTGCCTTCTTTCTGGGTCATCATTTCATTCCCTTTACCCACTTGTAGCAAATCTCGAATGTCCTCTTCTGACCAGGTTTTCGGGATATCCCATTCTGCCTTGATCCGGTTTTTGGCAGCCAATGCTTCCGGGAAGCTATTGGCCACTACCCCAACCCAGTCGCTCTCACGCACAACTTTCACAACGCCTGGCATGGATTCAGCCTGGCTGGTATCAGCACTTTTTAGTTTGGCCCCGATATGCTCAGGACGTACCACTGCTGCATAAAGCATATCAGGCATTTCGGCATCCATACCAAAAATTGGCTCTCCAACGACCTTTGCGCGCAGATCAATGCGCTTGATTGGTTTACCGACAAAACGATAGTCTTTAAGCGGTCTTAGGGTCGGTGTTTCGGGAACGGTCCATTCGCTGACACCCTCTACTGCCTCAGCATAGGTCATACTTTTGCTCCCATTGGTCAGCATGCCTTCAGAAGTACTGATCGCTGCCAACTGTACGCCCATTTTACGGGCTCCTTCGGCTTTGATCATCTCACGCATGGTCGCTGCCATTTCGCGAAGCGGC
This sequence comes from Bacteroidota bacterium, assembly GCA_039815525.1. Lineage (GTDB taxonomy): Bacteria > Bacteroidota > Bacteroidia > J057 > J057 > JBCAWW01. The sequence goes on from JBCBZF010000575.1 coordinate 2,148, forward strand.
AGCCATAGAGAAGCCACCGAGAGGCTTCCACCAGTACTCATATTGTCCACAATACCCGTTTGAGTCTCTGCTGCCTGCACGATAATTTGATCCAAATTCACATCCAGTTCATCGGCCACAATCTGGGCAAAACTGGTAAAGCTCCCCTGCCCCATTTCTACTTTAGGAGAATGGAGAATGATGGAATTATTTTCTGTCACTTCAAACCAAAGGTCTGCCGAAGTACCGGCTCCGGCATAGGGCGGCACCATGGTTTCAGCCATTTCAAGTACGTTGCGGCGCAGTGAATTGCGAAACACTACAGTCCCCAATGCAAGCAATCCGATGGTCCCCAATCCTCCTCTTACCAGAAATTTTCGACGAGAAACTTTTTTCGTTGATTTCGTTTTATCAGCCATAATGGTGGTAGATGATTGGATTAGGATTGTGATTGCTTGATTTCTGCAGCCCGATGGATGGCTTTACGCATGCGGTAGTAGGTACCACAGCGACACACATTGGCAATATTTTGATCGATATCCTCATCAGTTGGATGGGGGATTTTGTCCAAAAGTGCTGCCGTTGCCATCATGAAACCTGGCTGGCAATACCCACACTGGGGAACCACTTCTTCTATCCAGGCTTGCTGGACCGGATGAAGCGTATCCCCCTCCGAAAGCCCTTCAAGAGTCGTAATGTCTTTTCCAGCAGCATATTTTACAGGAAAAGAACAGGAACGAACCGCTTCTCCATTTACATGGAGGGTACAGGCACCGCAGGCTGCTTTGCCACAGCCAAACTTGGTTCCTTTCAGATTAAGGACGTCACGGACCACCCACAGGAGGGGCGTATTGCCGTCTACCTCCACACTTTGGGATTGCCCGTTTATGTTAAAAGAAATAGTCATTGAATTTTTCTTTGGATTTGTCTGATCTTATTCTTCTGGAATTTGTGCGCCTGCAGCAGCCCAGGCTTTCACAGCAGCAATGTATTCGTCTACTGGAACCGGAGGCTTCTCCCGAGGATTGCCTTCCGCATCAACGCCCGGCTCCCATGCCCATAATACCAATTCGTGTTCCGTTAGATGGTGAACCAGATCATCCAGGCTGCGGCCACCGTTCCGCTTTGGATCGAGCATTGATTGGGCAATCTCTACCCGGCTTAAGCCTTCCCAGTACATACTTTTGGGGGCAACACTCCATTCCGGCGCGCCGGGTACGCCAGAGAAATTGTTGTTTTCTGATTGATGACAGCCTTCGCAGCGCAAGCTGACGACACCATGGTTATCAGCTCCTCTTCTGACACCAAAATTGTGCAAATGACTGTCCTCTCCCTGGCGCGGCTGGTCTCCTGCCGGGTGGCAATTAACACAACGCTTATGGGTCAGAACTTTCATCATAATGTCAAAAGGTTTTTCCTCATCAACAGTAGCGTCCAGGGCAGTAAGCTCACCAGTTCGATCTTCCGATCGGATCTCAGAGACTGTGACCACCAGCGTCGTCAATAACACAATTGATACGAGTAGGTATTTCATTTTCATTAATCTTGTGAAGAAGAAGTTCGGGAACCCAATTGATACAATCAACCTCAAATTGATTCTCCTCTAAACCCTTCCATTGAGAGAGGTCGTAATTTTTTCTCAAAGTATTGAATATCCCGCCTTTGCAGTAGCCGGTATCTGTCAAACTACTTGTCTGAAAATGTCATGACAAAAATGATTTTGTGTCGGCCTTTGTTTCGACTTCCAAGAATATTTGTCCACGCTGCTAATATCGCCCTTCATTCTATCAGGATTTACTATCTTCCAATTCGAAAGGATTACATTTTCTCTCACCAATACTCTTGAAGGAAAGCACTTATGTCTACTACTACAAACAGCAAATTGCTGTACTGGTCAATTACCGTCTCATTGGCCGGATTCCTGTTTGGATTTGATACCATCGTCATTTCAGGTGCAGAACAACAGCTGTCTGAACTATGGGGAAGCTATACGCTTTTTGGTGATGCAGGCCTGTTTCATGGGACCATTGTCATGTCAATGGCTCTATGGGGAACGGTTATCGGTGCATTATTCGGTGGCATCCCAACTGATCAAATGGGTCGTAAGAAAACCCTGATCTGGATTGGCATCTTGTATACCGTATCAGCCTTTGGTTCAGCCCTGGTATCTGATCCTTTCTCATTTGCCTTCTTTCGATTCATTGGGGGCCTGGGTGTAGGCGCCTCTACCATCGCAGCGCCAGCCTATATATCCGAGATTGCGCCGGCTAAGCAGCGAGGCCGACTGGTGGCAATGTATCAGTTCAATCTGGTGTTTGGCATCTTACTGGCCTTTATTTCAAATTATCTTCTGCGTGATATAGGAGAAAATGCCTGGCGGTATATGATTGGCATTGAAGGTATTCCTGCTTTGATTTATACCATCATGGTTCTGGGCGTTCCCAATAGTCCCCGTTGGCTGATGGCCAAGCGCAATGACAGAACAGGTGCAAAAGCGGTTTTACAGATGCTTGTTCCAGAGCCCGAAGCAGAGGAAATGCTGGATGCGATGGCTGCTCCTCAACCAAAAAGCACATCTGGGGTAGGTAGTTCTGGGGTCCAAAGTGGCAAAATC
>JBCBZF010000535.1:0-4993 GCA_039815525.1 Bacteroidota bacterium
CACAAAATCTCGCCATCGCACTACCATAGATGACCGCCCGTTTCATGTTCTCAAAGGATACATCATCCGTTTTGGCCAGATAACCAATGAAGCCACCTGCAAAGGTATCGCCCGCACCAGTGGGATCGAAGACTTCCTCCAGCAACAAACCGGGGGCGGAGAAAATGCGTTCGCCATCAAACAGCAGGGCGCCGTGTTCCCCTTTTTTGATGACCAGATATTTTGGCCCCATCTCAAAAATGCGCTGTGCGGCAACTTTCAGAGAGTATTCACCGGACAGCTGCCGTGCTTCCTCATCATTGATGACCAGGACGTCGATCAACTTCAGGGTCTCGGCCAGGCTGTCTGCTGTTTGGTCCATCCAGAAGTTCATGGTGTCCATGACCACCAGTTTAGGGCGCTTATGGAGGCGCTCGATGACACTGCGCTGTACATCCGGACTCAGATTGCCCAGCATGAGATATTCGCAGTTCTGGTAGCTGTCCGGTACTTTGGGATCAAACGCTGCCAGCACATTGAGGTCGGTAACCAGGGTGTCCCGGCTGTTCATATCATTGTGGTAGCGTCCTTTCCAGAAGAAGGATTTTTCATCTGTCTTCACTTCTACGCCATCCAGATTGGCACCATGATCTTTGAGCAATTGAATATGTTCATCCTCGAAATCATTGCCGATGATAGAAACCGTATTGATCGGTTTGTGAAAATAGCTGGCTGCGATTGCAATGTAAACTGCTGCACCACCCAGAATCCGGTCTACTTTGCCGAAGGGGGTTTCGATGCCGTCGTAGGCCATGGATCCTACTACCAGAAGACTCATAATTGTTTGCTTAGGAATTGAAGGGAAAAGCTATGAAAGCATTTCACCGCGGCAAAGATAGTATTTACGCCAATAAAAAAAGGGACCATTGATAGGTCCCTTGGAATCGGAATGCAAACTACTACTACTACAAGCTACTATGAAGTGTCAAAACTATATTCAAAGCTACATCTTTCAGCTAGCGAAAACGAAATCCAATCTTTCGTAAAACTAACCTTGATTGCTTCGTTGTTAGGTATGTTACAAATAGCAGACCATTTCGGCTCGTCGAAACATCAGCGGTGATTTCTCTGGCCTGAACGGAGCACTTTGGTGGCCGGATTGTCCGGACGAAAACTTGAACGGATCTTGCATTTTTCGGATGGTTAAACCATTTGGACTTGAAAAATACTGCCGAACTAACTGGAAGCTTACATCATTTTTTAATATCGAAATAGTTCAAAGCGCTGATTTTGAGGATTGTAACCAATGTAGTAGTCGTGGTATGATTGAATTGTTCCAACAAAAGCAGGCCGCCCCTCCGTTTCGATTTGGACTGTACCAGTCTTCAGGAGCAGGGGATAGCTACCATGATTTTTGGGGAGAATGAGATGATTGGTCCAACCAACACCCTGACTAAGCATAAAGCGGATCGGCTGATCGGTTTCGTTTTTGATCATGACCTGATTGTCATCTCGGGGCACTCTTTTCACCACTGCTACTACCTCAATGTTGACACTCACGCCAGAAAGTGCATCGGGATTGCTGAGCAGAAGGTATTGTGTACCCAGGATCTGGTCTTTCACTTCTACTTTGCCTGATTCATAGTTGGGCCGTGAAGCCATGCGATTGTATTGAAAGCCCTGCTCAGATTCAAACATTCGCACCGCATGCCCATCGGTGGCCAGGTAAACGTTGCAGTAGTCAGAACCCGGCATGACGGTAAGGAAATTGATCAGATTGGCAGAAATGCCATACTGATCGATCAGCTTGCTCAGCTCGGCCAGCGCATCAAAGCGATTCAGGTTTGCTTTCATGCGGGCTTCATCCCGGGAAGCTGAAAAAACATAGTACCAGGAAACAGTATGAGGTGGGAGTTGAACGGGGAGTGCATAGCGCGCTTTACCGCCTTGTAATAAGGCATGTCCGGTGCTATTAAGACGAATGGATTGAGGTGTCAGGACCTGTACAACTTCATATTCATTGGTTTGGGCCACCGCCAAGCCCATCATCAAGAGTGTAAGCAGCGAAAGAGAAAATAAGGATCTCATGAGAAAGCTTTTGGATAGAAACGAGAAAATAAGGGATGAAGGGTGAAAAATACCAGATAAAAGCGATCAAAGCCCTTCTTCATCGCGATAAGTTTGGTGTAATACACATCTGAAATCTTATTTCATATGTAATTTACATTTTCTGATTTTTGAATTATTCCAAACAACTGCCATATCGAATTGAAAATCTACCAGACAATGTTCCATCATCTTTTGCTCCTGAACAGGAACCTCGTGCTGCTTGCTGTCTGTCTCACCGTGTTGTCTCCTACTTCTCTGATTGCCCAAAGAAACTGGATTGGTGCTGGTGCCGGTGGCACCGGAACAGATTTTAACGATGCAAGTAACTGGACCGGTTCTGGTGCACTTTCTTCATCGGATGATCTCATTGTCAATCTGACCTCACCAGATACCCTGGATCTATCAGGAAATGTGACTGTCAACTCTTTGCAGTTTACCATTACGACTGGTTCTACCTATCAATATGGTGGTCTCAATGTGGGAAGTCATACATTAACGATAAACAATCAGGCAAATTTCATTGCCACCAACTGGACCAATCCAGTTGGGGATGTGGTGCAACTTGATGCTGGCTCCGGGCAGTTTATCTTCCGGGGAGACGTTTCCTTCAACAGCGGACAAAATGGTGATTTGCATTTCATCGCTGACATTAACAATCCCGGAGACATGGTTTTTGGGGGAGATGTCGTTTTTGGCGAATGGGTGTACACGACGCCGGCTGACGAGCCAGATTTTATCTTTGATGGGGCCGGTACCCAAAATGTTACGGTTAATTCCACTACCTCTTACATCATGGGGGAAAGCGTATTGATCGGTCAAAGCAATACGCCTACTGTCAACATCGCTGGTAACAACCCCTGGCGCTTCAATGTGTATGAAGAAGACCTCATCATTGCTGCCAATTGTACCCTTAGTATCACCAATGGCAGCCTCGATAATTATCTCGCCAACAGCAGCAGCGAACTGATCATGGGGGCCAATTCGGTTCTTCAGATCTTAGGCGGTAGCACCATGCCAGGCGGTAACATTGGTTTCAATGCCTACGCCAGTTATGCACTTGATCCGACCAGCACAGTGATATATGGCGGTGCAGACCAATTCATTTATCCCGGTTTGGAATATGGAAATCTGGAGTTGAGTGGGACCGGGACCAAGACTTCAGCTGGTGATTATCGCGTGTTTGGAAATATGGTCTTTGATGCGGCTTATGCACATGGCAGTGATTTTATTGGCTTTTATGGCGGGAGTGCACAAAACATCAGCGGCAGCATTGCACCCACTTTGTTCGCCATGCTGGTCAACAAATCTGCAGATACCATTACGTCAGCCTTGGATCTGAGCATGGAATATGGACTACAGATGGAAGATGGTGTGTTTTGGATGGATGGAGAGAATAACAGTAGCTCTGCGGTGATCGATATCAATGGAGGAGAAATCCTATTGACTGGCGGTGCTTTTACACTCAATGGCAACACTGATACTGGTTTTGATCAGGATGCAGGAACGGTCAATCTGCGGGGTGGAAACCTCATTCTGGGGGATGTGGCCAGCCACGAATTGACCGACTACAATCTGGATGGAGGGAATCTGAACATAGAATCTGGTACGCTGAGCATTGCGGATGAATGGGACATCAACGGAGGCAGTGTTGATATGAGTGGTGGTACGGTGAATGTGGCGGCCTTTACTGGTGCTGGCAATGGCACGGCCGCAACAAAATGGGACATCCAGACGGCTAATTTCAATATGACCGATGGGACCATCAACTTGCTTGGTGCCTTTGATGGCTCAAGCGCCTATCCTGCCATGGATCTTAATGGCGGCAGTGTCAACATTAGCGGAGGGCTGATTGAAGCAGGGGGAACCGGAAGCAGTGATGAAAATTTTTACCTTTTCTCCCGTGGCAATGCGATTCACGATTTACGGCTTGACAAAGCTGGTTCAGGCAGTGCAACCAATACCATTTGGTTTGAAGACTTTGAAGACCTGTCCCTTGGCGATGTGTCAGATAACGGCACCACCGCCTGGTCAACCGCCTGTACTGGCGGTGCTTCGAGCTGCGGCCTGAACGATGCTAACTCTAATGATTATTTTCAGGTACTCAATACCAATTTTATCAATGGAAACTTTGCTTTTACAGGTCGCGACATGGACAATGAGGCGGTTTGGACCTCCGAAAGTATCTCCATCAGTGGCTACAGCAATGTGAGCATCAGCATCGAGTTAAACGAATCTGGTTATGACAACAGCTCTGACTATATCAATGCCTATTACTCAATTGATGGTGGAGCAGAAACCCTGCTGACTGATGGGGCCCAGTCGGGCAACTTCAATGGCGCGACTGCCACAGCCAGCGGCCTGAGTGGGTCCAATCTCGTCATCACCATTTATATGAATAACAATGGCGGCAGTGATTACGGCCTCTTTGATGATGTCCAGGTGAGCGGAGACATTGCCACCAGTAGCAATGTGGTGTTGCTGGGCGATGCACTCGATGTTGATGGCGACATCACCATTGCCAATGGCTTTCTCGATGTTACGACTGGTAATCAGACGATTAACCTGGCAGGCGACTGGACCAGCAATGGCAATCTACATGCACGCAATGCCAGCCTCACCTTTGATGGTGGTGGCATACAAAACATTACCAATGCCAATGCCGACACATTTTGCAGCATCATTCTCAACAAAAGCAGCTACGTCAATCTCAACAGTGATATTTATGTAGAGGTAGGCATGACGATGAATGCAGGGAACTTTAACCTTAATGCATCAGACGTCATTTTTACTGAGGAAACGACCTTGCTGAACAATGAATCGTCCAGCAATTATGTATACGCCACCAACGGGGGAGAGCTGGTCATGCAAAAGACGCTCAATGCACCGAGTGCTGACAATCCTGGCA
>JBCBZF010000489.1:0-5278 GCA_039815525.1 Bacteroidota bacterium
AAGCGGGCGCTTTTTGGGTTTCTCTTCTTTTTCAATCCCAATTTCTTCATCTAACTGCCTGATCTGATCTGCCAATCTCGCTTCAGGAATACGTTTGCGGGAAATCATGTCCAATTTTTGCTGCCTGACGTTGATTTCCTGCTGACGCGTATCAAAATCCCGCTGCCATTCCCGGTTGACTTTCCGAATGTCATCATTGACAAATTCCCGTACCCGATCTTTCAGCTTATTGATGTCCTCAGTGGCATAATTCCGGGCATTCTCAACATAAGTAGAATTGACTGATTGGATATTTTGACCAATCTGCTGCAATACCCGAAAATGTCGGTCGTGGAGATAGTCTTCTTTCTCCCCGATGTGAAGGTAGAAATATGCCAGGCTGGCCAGGAGGGCGACCGCAAGGGTTGACAGCGTCAAGATCAGGTTGCGGGACCGGGAATTGCTCTTCATGCTCCCAATATAGTCTTATTCCTGTATTCGAAGTATTCTGTTCAGGCGGAATGTTTGGCAATTGGAAAGGAAACTATCTCAGTTCCAGTACCAAAGCCTGTCTGGCCGGTACCTTGAGCTTGCCACTCAGGCTGTAGGTTTTGCCACTGACAACATCCTTACCCACTGTAAATACATGTGTTTTCTCCTGAAAACGCTTCATGTCCAACTCCTTTTCTTCCTGATTTTGATTCATGACGATCATGACACTTTGGGCGGCATCAGTTCTAAAGTATACATAGGTGCCATCCTCTGGAACAAACTGAGTGAGTGTGCCACTTTTGAGTGCACTGCTGCTCTTGCGGAAGCGGGCCAGGCTACGGAGATAATTGAAGGCTTCATTTTCTTTGGCATTCCTTCCTGTCGCAATAAATTTATTGATTTTATCGCCTGTCCAACCGCCGGGGAATTCCTCCCTGACACTGTCGTGATTGTCTGGGTCAAGATAGTTTTTCATCAAAATCTCCGTGCCGTAATAAATCTGCGGAATCCCTCTGGTGGTGAGCAGAAAGGCCAGACCCATTTTGTAGGAATCAATATTTTCACCGACTACCGAATAGTAGCGGCTGATGTCGTGATTGTCGAGGAAAAGGACATTCTTTGTGGCATCGGGATACACAAAATCCTGTGCCAGGACATAATACAGGCGCATCAATCCCTCTGTCCAGCCAAAATCTTTGGTCAAGGCATCATTGAGTGCAAAATGTAGCTGGAAATCGGTTACGCCTGGCAAGGCAGGCTGGGTATTGAGAAAGTAGGATTGAAAGCTGACGCCATGATCCCAGGTTTCGCCAAAAATACCAATGTTGGGAAATTCTGCTTTAACTGCCTCCGTCCATTGTTTCATGAATGCCTGGTCAGGATAGGCATAGGTATCTACCCTGAAGCCATCCAAACCTGCAAACTCAGCCCACCAAATGCTGTTTTGAATCAGATAGGTAGCCAGCCGGGGATTGTTTTGATTCAAATCAGGCATGTGTTTGACAAACCAACCATTGCGCATGCGATCCCGATCATAATCTGATGCATAAGGGTCCATCAGGGTGGTCAGTCGATAGTTGGTATTGGTGTATTCTTCCCAATGATGCAGCCAACTTCTCTCTGGAAGATCCTGTACCAGCCAGTGCTGATCGCCCACATGATTAAAAATGATGTCCCAGATCAGTTTCATGTCCCGCTGGTGCAATTCATCGGCTAGTTTGCGATAGAGATCATTGGTGCCAAAGCGACGGTCGATTCGATATTGGTCAGTCGCTGCATAACCATGATAGGACTCTTCTTTTTGGTCATTTTCCAAAACTGGATTTAACCAAAGGGCTGTTACCCCCAAATCATCCAGATAGTCGAGGTGATCAATGACACCCTGCAAATCGCCTCCGTGGCGACCATACTGTGCGGAGCGGCTTGCTTCCGCTTCGTGCATCCCGGCCACATTGTCATTTGCAGGATCTCCATTGGCAAAGCGATCTGGCATCAGCAAATACACAAAATCCTCAGCGTTTACACCGCCTCTTTCAGCTGATCCTACTTTTCGTTCTTTCAACTCGTATTGGATGGCACCGGTAAACGGACCTTTGAAAAGAATTGGTATCAGGCCTGCTTTTGCTGTTTCATCGATGGAGAGATTCAAAAACAGGTAGTTTGCATTCTCTACCTGCGTAACGCCATTGAGGTTGACACCGGGATAATCAATGCTGACCCGGCTGAAGGAGACATTGGGACCATATACCAAAAGCTGCAATTCTTTGTTCTGCATACCTGTCCACCAAAAAGGGGGCTCTATTCGCTCAATGGGGGGATTTTGAGAAAAAAGTGTGCTGAAAACGAAGAATGTGCAGAAAAGTAAGGAAAATCGTTTCATATTGTAGGTTGCTGTAAGCGAATTCATTTGCGTAGCAGTTTGGTTTGGGCTTTCAAATATTGAGTGCGAAAATAATTTAGTTTTTTTTAGGCATCTTTGCCTAACTTAGAGTCTGCTACCTCAATTCGCTTTAGGACAAGTTTCCTTTATCAAATGAATTCCAGGACGAAATCTTATGAAATACACGCGCAGTCGCATCATCGGTACAGGTGCGCACATTCCCTCTCGCATCATTCAGAATCATACATTTGAAAGCGCCCATTTCGTCAATGCAGATGGGAGCCCAATGAAATATGAGGCAGCTCGGGTGGTTGAGAAATTTGGTGCCGTAGCCGGGATACTTGAAAGACGCTATGCAAAGCAAGATGTTTTGGCCACTGATCTGGCTGTCAAGGCATCTCAACGAGCGATTGAGGCAGCAAAAATTGATCCCGAAAGCATTGATTACATCATACTGGCTCACAACTTTGGTGATGTACGGGATGATGGAGGGACCTCAGATGTCCTGCCGAATCTGGCTGCGCGGGTAAAGCATCATCTTGGCATCAAAAATTCTTTTTGTGTTGCGTACGACCTTTTGTTTGGTTGTCCTGGCTGGGTGCAGGGATTGATTCAGGCTGATTACTTCCTGCGATCAGGTGATGCGAAGCGTGCCCTGGTCATTGGGGCCGATACGCTCTCCCGGGTCGTTGACAAACATGATCGGGACCGGATGTTGTTCTCTGATGGTGCTGGAGCGGTGATCTTAGAGGCAGTTGAAACCGATGAAGACATTGGGATTATCAGCCATGTCACAGTCTCTGATTGTCAGGATGAAGTTGATTATTTACGGATGGATCAGTCTTTCCTTCCCGAGGAAGATCCAGACGGCTTTTACATGAAAATGGATGGCCGCAATGTATTTCGTTACGCGATGGAAAAGGTCCCGCCTGCCATCAGTCATTGTCTGGAAAAAGCCGGTCAGCAATTGGAACAAGTCTCTTCTTTCCTGCTTCATCAGGCCAATGTGAAAATGATCCGTATGATCATTGCCCGTCTTTTCGACAATCATAAGGTGGAAGTGGATCTTGACCAGGTACTGCCCATCACGGCTGATGTCCTGGGAAACAGTTCTGTTGCTACGATCCCAACTCTGCTGGATCTGATGGCCAGAGGCGAAATGGAAGGTCATGTTTTCAAGAAAGATGAACTGATCGTTTTTGCCTCGGTCGGTGCTGGCATGCATGCTAATTGTCTGCTTTACCGTCATGGCTAATTTCTGACATCCGTTAAAGCTGCGATTCCGCCAACAGGAAGCTCATCCCATAGAAAATTTGTTAGATTAGAGGCACGTAAGCGATGCTTTGCATCGTTGCATGTTTATCGAGTCTACTCAATTAATATCTATGAGAAATCACCCTTTTGCTCGTGTTGGCGCAAACAAGCGTACCATCTTCTTGCTCATGATGTCTGCTGTCCTCATGCTTGGCGGCCCCATCGGTTGTAAAAACAAAAAGAAACTGGCCGAACAGCAACGGGCGGAGATGGAGAAGAAAAAAACCATGGTGCTCAACCGACTGCAGAGCATCATAGACAGTCGGCCAGCTAACTTTGATGAATTACAAGCTTTGGAACGGCAATTGGACGAAGTCAAAGCGATGAACATGGAAGATGGTCAGGTCATGATCCTGATCAAACGGGCAGAGTTTCACCTGCAAAAAGAACGGGAACGCCTTGAAGCAGAGGCGAAAGCACAAGAAGAGGCCAATAATCCGCCTCCGGTTCCCAAATCGACCCAAGAAATGTTATCTGATGCGCTCAATGGTATCGCTGGTTCAGGCAATACTGGGATCGCCAATATGAACATACAGAATGCATTATCGATGTTTTCCTCTCCCAATGCACCTGTCTTGATCATCATTGCTCAGGAAAATGGGAAGAATGATTACGACCGTCCGACCACCATTCAGAAATACCTGAATTATCTCAAAGATGTCGGAAAAAACCCCAATAAGATCGAAAATGTCGTGCTGGACAGCAACGGCAAAATCAAGGAATTGGAATTGATCAAACGCAATTAATCATGTCGGACAAAACATCAATCATGTATAAAATCATTTCGCTCTCCCTGTTGTTGATATTGGGGCTAAATGTCCAGGCGCAGGAGAGCATTAGCCCGGAAAGGAAACGGGCCATTGATTCACTGGCACTTGAAAAAGTGCGGGATCTTAGCAAATACATCAGCATCATTGGCAACAAAGAAACTGATTTTTCCGAAGCCCAGCGTGTCATTGACCGGGCGGTAGAGTTATTTGCTGATGATGCCCAGATTGGGGTTTCATCCCTTAACCGCCGTGATATCATGTATTATGGTGTAAGAGGCTATTTTGACCATTTGATGCTACTCAATTATGATCGTGTGACCATTGAGTGGTTTAAAATCCAATACATCTCTGATCTCGAGTTGCAGCCTGATGGCCGCTATGTGGGCGTCATTTCGATCTATCAGCGCTTTACCGGAGAAAAAGATGACGGTCTGAAGTATACTGACGTAACCAAAAAAGACATCGTCGTCTATGTGGAGAAAAAAGCCACGCAGATTGCGGGTCGGGAAATCGAATTTTGGGACGTTCTGCTAGGCGACATTCAAGTCGTTGAGACAACCCAATAGAAAAAGCATTGTCATTGACTTGACAAGTAGGGACAGGCTATGCCCTGTCCCTATTCATTCACACAAATTGTGTTGAACATTCGTTCCAAGATTCAGGGTTTTACCTCCCACTATCTATGCAAAAACTTCTTTTCCCTTTCCTGCTTCTCATCTGTTTTTCCAGTATTCTACCGGCTCAGAGAATCGGAGAATATCTCGGCGATGAATCCGTTTTATACGCAGAGACCAAACAGGTCAATCAGTTCTTTCGAAGATTCAATTGCGAAGAGGCCCCGGAT
>JBCBZF010000460.1:0-5507 GCA_039815525.1 Bacteroidota bacterium
AAAAAATAGGCTAAGATCCGCTCACAACAAATTGGGCCATCAGTAGGGGCGTTTTGCAAAAAAACGCCCCTACATTGTATAAAAAATACCATGGGAATCGTCGCACAACTATATCGTATCTCTTCCACCCAACTGATGACATTTCTGGCCGATCCAGTTGATTTGGAAAAAGCACTGGCGGCGGGCTTGCTGAAGGATACCTTATATCTGGATAAAAGCTGGGCGGGGCTTCATTTTCTGATGTGTGATCAAACATTTTCCGAGAGCCTTTCCACCGCTGACGTTCGCAGCAGCTTTTTTATCCCGGATCAGGTAATTGATGAGGATCAGGACTTTGGAACAGGTCCGGCATTTTATCTCAATCCTGCCCAGTTGGATCAGATCAACTCACAGCTCAAGATGTTGCAGATGTCAGAATTAAGAGAGCGTTTCGATCCGGAGCGATTCAATCAGCGTAATGTGTATCCAGGCCGCTGGGCAGCAGAGGCATGGGATTACCTTGTCGAATACCTGCAACAGCTCCGGCGCTTCTATCAAACCGCATATGATCAGGAATGCGCAATCATTATGATCAATGGATAGCGTCCAGGATCATTCTTCCCACCTTTTCCGGCTGCCGGAATACCATAAAATGTCCACCATCATCTACCACTGCATCCGGTTCTTTGAGCGATGAAAATGGAAAGGTTTTGTCCTTCCGTCCATGAATCTGATACAGGCTGGTTGTGGTTGGAATCTCGACTCCCGGCCAGGCAGACAGAGTTTTGAGTGCCCATTGCAAATAGCGATTGGACTGTTTTCCGACCATGGAGATGAACAGCGCCACTTCTTCCGGGCTGTCATAGCCGTGAGATTTTCCCCACAGGGGCAGACTCCGAATCGTACCCGACTGGGTAAAGAAATGATACAAGCCGAACGGCTTCACCATTTTGAAGAAGAGAGGCATTTCTGCCCGGGATTGGATACTGTTGAGCAGGATAATGCGGTCAACCGGACGGATGGCAGCGATTTCCTGCGCCAGCATGCCACCAAAAGAATGCCCTACCAAAATCACATTTTTTTCTTCTTTGATCTTTTCCGCCATCCGCTCTGCATAATCAGAAATGGCTTCATGCTTTAAGGGCTCGATCCAGTCAAGAAATTGTAGCGCGTGATGTCCCCAATCAATTTTCTGATAAATCCGATGGTCAAAGCCGAGGCCGGGGAGGAGATAGAGGGACATAGGGATTTGTATAAAGATTAATCAAATTTCATCATCAAGCCTTCATTCAATCAACCCAGCTTGCATACCATTCCTCATCAAACTCGGCGTATCTACCTTCCCCATAATCTATTGCGATCAAGGTGTCGGCTTCCGCATTGATCATCACCTTTCTGCCAACTAAAGGGAATACATATTCTATACCCCTAGACCAGTCTTCACAGTCTTCGCTCGGACATTGTGTTTCAACCAAAGCTTTTATTTGAGTCATCGGCCATATTTGCCGCGCTATATCTCCCCGGAATAAATGAACCCCAATAATGAGGACCAGGACAACTGAATAAGCATGAATGAATTGGATGACGATCGAACGAAACTGAAAGATAAATAAGGTAATCAATATGGCAATACTGAGCCAGAATGTGAGGAGTGAGATGAACAACTCTGATCCTTCGCTGGGGAGAAACCAGCACATAAAAACATGTGTTAGCACAATCGTCGGTATGAGAACAATGCCTATCCCAATAAGTCTAAAATCTTCCTTTTTCATTTCTGCTTCATTTCATACGTGGGAAAGAAACGCCACCGTCGGGCCGGGTCTTCCAGATGCGTCTCAGTGTGAGTGTTTGTAACAAGGTGCAGTTGATTTTCCTTGATGATAGCAGTCAGTTTGCGATAAATGGTTTCTCTTTCCGGTTGTTCGACCAATAAGATCTGAATTTGGTTCGGCAGATCTGTGGATATGGTTAAAAATGAGTTGCCATGATTGAATTCTGCTTCCCGTGTTTGGTCAGTGGAAATGCGAAAGGAAAAGCTGATCGCAAACAATTGATGCACTTGGGGCACCGAATCGAAGGGAAGGAAAATCTGATTATTTTGATTGAGTATCGCTCGGTATGAAAAATCCTGGACCTGTCCATCAAGCCTCACCGATTCACCATTTTCATCTATCCTATCAAAGGCATAATGAAATCTAAGCTCTACCTCTCGCTCTCTCAGGAGGTGGGAAGGATTGGCCGAGAAATCGAATTCGAAATATTGTTTGTCTGGCTGAGAAGAATGGGTAAACAGCATCT
This sequence comes from Bacteroidota bacterium, assembly GCA_039815525.1. Classification (GTDB taxonomy): domain Bacteria; phylum Bacteroidota; class Bacteroidia; order J057; family J057; genus JBCAWW01. Next base: position 2,278 of record JBCBZF010000460.1, read on the forward strand.
CCGGACCTTTGACCTCATATTGATGGGTTAAAAAAACGCTATCCCCATTTTGCCGCCATTGTCCATCATATTGGCGCCATAAATAACAGCTTCCACTGCTCATATCAAGCATGCTGAAAGATCCATTCGGTTGTAGTTCTATATGGTGGATAGGACTGATGGTATTCCAATCGAAATCTTCTGTTCCTATTCCATCTGGATACTGGAAAGTAAGTGTTTCCTGACCGAAGAATTCTAGAGGGAGGAACAGACAAATAATGATGAACAACTGTCTCATAGCGTTTCTTATCTATGGTTAACGTGAGTTTTGGATAAGCAGTAGTTGTATCTGCTTGGTTATCAGTAGATCCACCCTTCTGTTGTTCTTTTCCTGTGATGAAAAGAACCAAAAATCAAGGCCAAAAAATGCTGCCAGTTCCACTATCCAACGCCTCCCCCGCTTTTGGGCCAATCCAACGCTCTTTTTTCCCTATTAGGTGGATCTTTGTAAGATCCTTATCCAAAACTCAGGTTATGGTTAGAATAATGCAAGCAAATCATCCCAGAAAACGATGCTGAGCATGAAGAGGACCACCAAAATTGAATTGACCTGTTTCGGGAGCCGATAAAAGCCATTGATGATCAGAAACAGGCCAGCAAATAACATGAGTGCTACAATCTGCGCCCGACTCAGGCCCCGATCGCCATCATCTTCAACTACGATCAGATATTGCTCCAGACCTTGGGATAAAGCATACACCGAAATCTCCGCAACTGGATTTTGTAGCTCTGTTTCATCGGGAAGGGCAATCCGTACGTCCACTGTCTGTCCTTTCTGCAGAGCAGAGAGTTTCTCCTCCATTTGAGGATCCACACTGTTACGGAGAATCAGAAAGTCTGCCTCATGACCTTCTACAGCAAATTGGTAATCTACTTCAGTTCTGAGACTTTTTACATCGCGCATATCCTGCGCCAATGTCAGCCTAAGCTCCTTGAACAATAGTTCCCCTGAGCCTGATTGGTAGGTGGAATAGGCAAAAATCAAAAGCACGCCGCCTACAGCCCGGAAAAGCCAATCATAGAATCGTTGTTTGTCCTTGTGTTTCATAGAAAAAAGCAGCGAATGATCTAAGCTTGATTTCGTCAAAAAACGTCTTTATTGCAATTGGGGGAAGGCTTTTACATCAGGCGTTTTCGCCCAAACAGATACAACCAGGGCGGCGTCACCGACTGATAATGATCCCAGCTCCCAGGCTCCGCATCAAACTGATTCCCCGTCTCTTCCTTTAATTCGCAAATCTCAAATCCACGCTTGATCAGACCATTGACCATGGTGGAAAGGGTATGGCGGTATTCCTGTGGACTGTCCAGCTGTATCTCCCCTTCGGTTTGATTCGCGAAGTTCCAATGCGGATCATCGGTGCGAATGGGTTCACCATCGCGATAGGGCTGCCAGATGGGATAACCTTTTCCCCGCCAGAGGTCTTCTTTTTGCCATTCGCTGCCCCAGCAGCCATCTGTCCAGGAACCGTGCACGAAGGGATTGTGAAACATCAGATCATAGGTGCCGCCCGGACGCAGCACCCGCGCCACTTCATCAAAGACTTTTTCCACGCTCGGGACATAGTTGATGGAGTAGGGCTGATAGACAATGTCAAAGGCCTGGTTGTCTGCAAAGGACAAATCCTGCATATCAGCTTTGACGATGCGGACGTCTTTTTGATAGGCTTCGGCGACCTCGCGGTCTTTTTCCAGTTGTTTGGCACTGAAATCAACCACCGTCACATTGGCCCCAAGCAGGGCAAACCCAATGCTTTGCTGTCCACCGCCGCTGGCGAGACAGAGTACATCTTTGCCCGTCAAATCATCCGGATAAAATCCATTGCGGTTGATGTATTGTCGCGCGTCATCGACGCTGAGATGGAGTTTTGGCTGTGAGCAAAGGACGCCGTGGCGGGATAAGTCATCCCAAAGTTGTTCGTTGGAAGGCATGGGTAGTGTGTGTTTTCAGGTGAAAACTGGGTATACGATCTGGAGGGGCAGGAGGGTTACATCCTGGATAAGACCTGAGAAGATTTTACAAAATGTTGATCCGGGTAGTTTGCACAAATTGGATCCCCTTTGCTGGACTAGAACTCAATGCTGCTGCCAATTCAGGAGAGAAGTAAAAATTTCTCCGTTCATGCAGGACGTCCCATTTTCGAGCGGAAGCATCAAGCGTCAGGGAACGATAGCCATAAAAACTGATTCCATTCTTCCTGAGTTGGGTCAGTTGCTCATGTTTTCCGGGTTTTGGCATTCTCGCATGATCCGTCATTGCCGCTTCGTCTCGATGGAAATCTCTGGCGGCTCGTGCGAGACGATCGTATTCAATGCGATTGTTGAGGTGGACTTTTTGCTCTTCCCTCAATCCGTTTTGGGTATAAATGTGTGAATGAGGAAAAATGGTGTTTTCCAGCAAATCCATGGCAACAAAGAGGAGATAATAGTCTTCACCTTCCAGGCTAAAAGGAAAAAAGCGATGAGGTGGCAATTTGTACTGGATGAGGATGTCAAATATGTCATGATGGACAACCAAACCAGAAAGGCAAAATACTGGCTCCATGATATGCAGCAGACTTGCTCCCTCTCTCAATCTGAAACTGGTCGTATCAAGGGCAAAGTGGCGGAAATTTTGTTTCGTCAATTTGTAGACAGAGCCTGCCTGCTTACGGGAATAAGAAGGATGTAGGGTAACTTGTGGAAAGACGTTTTGCCCTGCTTCCCATTGTTCATCAAAGCATAGCTTGACATATTGTGGCTTCATGGTTTTTCAAGATATTCAGTCAATACAGCTTTGGTAGCCTGGCTTATTCGGAAAGAGAGTTCAATGATTACACCCAGGCTTTAAAGTTGGTGGGTTCATATCGTCTGCAAATTTGATCAAAGCTGCCTTGTTTCATAAAGAGTTTTGGGTCCCGGTTGACTTTGAACACCCGGTACAGAAAATACGCGTCCGCCCTCTGCCGACTAATGTTTAGCTCATTTTGAGAAAAATAAAAAGGTGTAAGTTCTGTCAGCTTGGTGGTTTTTACTTCAATCAATCGGTCGCTGCCATTAAGATTTCGAGAAAGAATATCAAAGCCAGCACCGTCTCCTTCTTCCTTGGAGATCCATTTGACCTGTTCCGCCAGCTTTTCCTTTCCAGCTTTTATCAATCGCCACTGTTCATATTTCACAACCAATTCCTCCCCGATTTCTCCGAGTCGCTG
>JBCBZF010000758.1:0-3693 GCA_039815525.1 Bacteroidota bacterium
CCCAGAGAGACAATGACCAGATCCGGGTCCAGGCTTTCCAATTGTTCGTGAAAATAGCGGGCACCATTATAATGGCGAAACTGTGCGCCATTGACCCCAATCATGTGGTACAGAATGCCTGTCTGCTCATGGTTTTCGAGTACCATGCCATAGAGCGTCATCTTTTGCTGGATTGCCTCATTCTTACTGCCTTTGAAGACAATAGAGCTGACAGGCTCCTCCAGGTATACCGTACTGGTGAACTGGTCCAGAGAACGGGAAGATAACTTGACCAGGGCTTCGTACTTCCCGGGTGGTGGGGGAGGAGAGGCAATTGGGGTGGATGTACGCCCTTTGCTACCGTGTCGGACCAGTAAACGCTGCCCTGCATAGATGGTCGTACCACGCATACGATTGAGTTCCTGCAGGCGGCGAATGCTCAGACCATACTTCCGACTGATGCTTGACAGGGTTTCACCACGATTCACACGATGATAAGCTGCTTTCTGGCCAGTTTCACTGCTTTGACTGGTAGGACGAGGTTTCCAACTTTGGGCGCTCCCACCTACCCCGACTTTCATGTCGTAGATACGCGGCCCTTTGTCTGAAAAAAGCGTCACTTTATTGAAGCGGTAGTCAATGTTATGGTCATTGGCGCCGAGCGATACCCGTAAGGCATAGTTGCTGTCAAAGGTATTGGCAGTAATGCCACTGATGCCGATAGGAAGCTTCCCGTAGCTTTGCACTGTACGTCGGGTGTTCCAAGAGGCATTGGTGTAGGCGGTGATGTCTTCCGGACTATTGGTTTTGGCAATGCGATAGGGAAATACCAGACCTCTGCCTGCGGAGCCGAAACGTTTTTGTAAAGCCATCCTGACAGCGCCGGAAAACCAATCGGCCTGCAGATGGGAATCCCCAATGTGAACCACATTGATTTTGCGTAAATCTCCTTTTTCCAACATCTCCAGGCGGCGGTAAAAATCACGCAGTCCCTGTTGCCCATTATCAATGCCATTGAGGTCGCGTCGGACAAAAGGGTATTTGCCGGCATCATAAATTTTTGCGCCTTGATTGACAAATCCTGCTTTGAGTCCTGGTTCAAGCACCAGGAGCAGGGCACACAGTACACTGGCAATTCCGCTGTTCTTCATACTCTGACACGCCTTACAGTCCTTACAGCAAATTACGGATAGAATCCTCCTTCTTCCCCAGCAAATTTCCTGCTAAACTTAACTGTAGGACTGGATTTATTGTCCAAAGACACAGAATCTTCCGAATGGCGGCTTATTCGCAAAAAGAGAAATATTGTGTTGGAGGGTGAAAAAAATGAACACTTGTTGAGAAAAGGCTTGTTTGTCAGGGGATTAAGAATGATGGAAAACAAAAAACGCCTTCCGAAAGGCGGAAGGCGTTTGATATTGTGAGGGAAATCGATCAGATCAAAATTCTCATCGGATCTTCCAACAGATTCTTCAATGTAACCAGGAACTCTGAGCCGAGTGCCCCGTCTACGACGCGGTGATCGCAGGAAAGCGTCACTTTCATCACATGCCCTGGTACCACTTCACCGTCTTTGACGATGGGGGTTTGCTTGATACCGCCGACGGCAAGAATACAAGCGTCTGGTGGGTTGATGATGGCGGTGAATTCCTCGATCCCAAACATTCCCAGGTTAGAAATGGTGAAGGTGCTTCCTTCCCAGTCCGCTGGTTGCAGCGTGCGATCCCGGGCCATACCAGCCAGTTTCTTGGATTCGGCTGCAATGGCAGCCAGACCCTTGCTGTCAGCAAAGCGAATGACGGGTACCAGCAGACCTTCGTCCACGGCAACGGCCATGCCGATATTGATATGCTGGTTGTAGCGGATCTTGTCGCCTAACCAGGAGGAATTGACTTTTGGGTGCTGGCGCAAAGCTGCGGCAGTGGCTTTGATCACCATGGTATTGTAGGAGATCTTGACTGGAGAAATCTCATTCAGACGTTTGCGCGCCTCCACGGCATTGTCCATATTGATTTCCATGGTCAGATAGAAGTGAGGAGAGGTAAACTTGCTCTCGCTCAGACGACGGGCAATGGTTTTGCGCATCTGAGACACCCGTACTTCTTCATATTGCTCTTGTCCGAAAACAGTTGGTGGTACATAGGCATCTGCTTCGGCGGTGCCATTGGTAGCAAGCGGTGCCGCTGCTGGTACCGCTACTGGTGGGACAAAGCTTTCGATGTCGCGTTTGACAATGCGACCATGGTCGCCACTACCATTGACCAGATTCAAGTCAATGCCACGCTCCTTGGCCATCGCCTTGGCGAGGGGAGACACTTTGAGGCGGCCATCAGAGGGTGCGCTGACTGTTGCTGCTTCTGCAACGACAGGTGCAGCCAGGGGGGTTGCTGGTACTTCTGCGACGGGGGCTGGTGCCTCCGGTTGCTGGACCGGTGCTTCTTCTGTTACTGCTTCTGCAGGGGCTTCCGATGCGCCGGCAGCGTGTGAGGCCACGATGTCAGCTACATCTTCTCCTTTTTCGCCAATGATTGCCAGCAATGCACCAACCGGGATTCCAGCACCTTTTTCCACTCCCAGGTGCAAAACCACGCCATCCTCAGGCGCTTCGAAATCCATGGTAGCCTTATCGCTTTCAATTTCGGCCATCAAATCTCCGGAGGAAACCGTGTCCCCCACCTTGACATGCCATTCTGCGATGACACCTTCTTCCATGGTGTCGCTCAGGCGGGGCATGGTTACAACTTCTGCCATAGACGTATGCGTATTGTTTTAATTGAGGCCGTTAAATTAGAGATAATCAACGGAAGAAGGAAATACTCAATTCATTTTCACGCCTACTTTGAAGCCGATCAGAAGGGGTGGTTGATTTCTTGCCAAGACACCACTGTACCAGTCCCTGACATGGTACCGGATTTCGGGTCCCCAGAAGAGATCATATTGTGAAGAAAGTGGAGAGAGCCGGAAGATGCCTGCATGCACATCCAGGTTCATTCGACGGTAATCAAATGGGGCGTCAGGATCAGGGTCATTAGCGGGATTATAGATGCTACTGGGAATTTCGTCCAGGTTCAGCGCATTCTCCAAAATCCGTAACTTGTTCAGGTTCAGGCCCGCCTGTAAGCCACCAAAAGCCATCCAACGGGATTTTTCTTTGCCCCAGTATCGGTTGAGTTGGAATCCCAGATCTAATTGGGTGGCCCGAATACGTTCGGGGCGATTGTCAATGGAAAGGCTCGAAAAGTTTCCAACACCATTGATAAAGTCATTGGCGGTTGCAAAATCAGTGAAGCCAGATTGAATAAGACCGTTTTCTGATCGCATGATGCCAAGGTTGGCCTGCATACCCCACTTTTCAGAGGTGCGCCACTCTGCCAGTATCCCGGCATTGAAGTGCCAGCGTGGATAATAAATGGAATTAACCTGATTGTTGGCAAGGCTTTCATTGGTGGAGCGAATGTTCACCTGTAGATAGTCTACGGATTCAAAACCTTCTGCTGCAGCATTATTCTGGAAATTGCGGAGCAGATTAGAGGCAAGAGCGGCCCCCCCATAGATCCCCCAACGTATTTTTTTGTTGAAGTGCTTTTGGGTTTCAGTAGATGGAAGGGGGAGAAGATTTAGTGCTTTGGGGGTGGCCTGAGGAAGCGTGATCAGGGAAGATTGATCGATTCCTTTGACCAAAGCAGTCAATTTGTGTGTGTGTTGTGGTAGAGA
>JBCBZF010000999.1:0-2688 GCA_039815525.1 Bacteroidota bacterium
GCTCACCTTCAACAACAATGTTACCAAGGAGGAAAACCAGAACACCGGAAACATCACCCGTTTCAACACCCTGGTCTGCACCGCCCCCAATCAGAAGTGTATCTACATCCTCAATGCCAGAAAGGAAAGTCAGTACGGCCTTTACAAGCCGGGACCCTTCGAAGGCAATACCTACATCGCTCCCTATGATGCCAACGGCTATATCTGTGAGAAGGACGATAAGGAAAACGGCAACGTGGATGACTTCTTCAATCTGACTGATTGGGTCAGCTACTCCGGAGAAATCGGCGCAAGCTTTCCCCTCACCGGTTGGGCCTACATCGATGAGGCTACCGCTGATCAGGATTTACAATTGCTGACCAACTACGATCCCGGCATTGCAGAAGTCGCCTTCAGCGGGCCGTACAATGACGAATCTGGCAATCCGATCAGCTCACCCGTAGCCGTGCCGGCCTGGGGTGGAAAGCTCCTCATTGCCCAACCTTAATATGTGTTTGATTGGCTTCAACGGGGCCAGGCAATGCGCCTGGTCCCAATACTCTCAACCCATGGCAAATGAAACTCACAAGAACAAAAGCAAAGCTCAAAGCCGGAGAAGGTCGAATCGCCGCACCACAGCGAAGAAAGCGCAAGCGAAAAGCAGCCGCCAAAAAACGGGTGGTCAAAAAGCGAAGCGTGGCAAAGCGCAAACAGTCGCCAACACGGCAGCGCCGAAAATCAAGCGCCCGGCCTCGCCGGTAAAGCGGACCCTGCCAAAGATCAAGGTTACCAATATCCCCCGCTATTTCAATATCGGGCTGGGTGGTTCCGGATCAGGTGGCCGCATGGACCAGCATTGGCGCTTCAAAGAAATCATTCCCTACTTCGAAGGCTTCCGTACCGGCTCGAAAATGCCGCATTCCTTCCGCTATTATGACCATCGTTTTCTGATGGATCATTTCAAACTCAAAGGCTGGGAGTTTGGCAATTGGACCACCGAAGAAGACCGGCTGAACTACGTCTGTGCCACCGGCATTTCCCTCTATGACATTTGGAAAGTAACCGGCTTTCCCAAAGAGGCAGTTGGCCAGTTTGGCAAACTTGGTGTCGCCATTGGTGCAAGGGGAAATGGTCGGGGGATTGCCCACTATGAACCCGGAACCGGTATCATCAATATGACCCGTTACAAACGCTACGGCAATGCGGGATCAGCTTTGAAAGTGCCGGATATGAGCAATAAGAAGCTCAGATCCTTTTTGCAGACTGGTGGGGTAGGAGCCTTTGCGCATGAATATGGCCATAGCCTCGATTACTTCTTTGGCGGCTATGTCGAAAAAGACAAAGTTATCTACGCACTAAGCCGTGGCCGTTCGCTTTCGACTGTGATCGATCAATCTCTGGCAAAGCAGGACTCATTGCGTGGCCTGACCGAAAAGCTAATGAGCGTGATGATGTGGGAAAAGGATGGGAATACCCAGACTGAATTCTACAAAGGTCTCAAAAGAGTTGCTGCCAGTAACGGCACTTACTGGATCAGACGAAATGAAATGTTTGCCCGTGCCTTCGAACAGTGGGTGCAGCTCAAAATGGCGAAGAAAAAGGCGCACAATCATTTTCTCCATCAACCTAAGTATCAAACTGCCGCCTACATGAAACCGGACATGCTCAAACGTGTGGTACCGGTCATGGATAAACTGATCGCCAAAATGCGACAGCAGGCAAAAACCATCAAAGCTTAACCAATGACTCTCCTACATTTCTTTACCTCTTTTCTGCTTTCCCTGGTGGGCATCCTCATCATTGTGCTCCTGGATGTCCGCAAGAACCTGGGCGAAGGCTTTCGCTACTCCCTCTGGTGGACCCAAAACGCCAAGCGGCTCATGGCCACCATTGTCTTTTCCGCTCTTCTGAACATCGCCATGGTCTTTGAACCGGTGGTGCTCTTTGTTGGCACCTTCATCTCCATCGGAGCCGGAGGCCTCGGGCCAATCAGTGCCATGCTACTGGGTGCGTTCTCAGCTGGCCTATTCTTCACCTCCATCAAAAAGACGCGGCCATAAATCAAAAATCATGGGACTCTTTTGTGGAAAGAAATGCCGCTGCAAAAATGCCTGCAATGCAGACCTGCAGTGGAACCCCCAGGCGGCCAAAGCTTGCCGGGAGGCATGTGGATCTGATAATCCGCCTGCTTCCGGCTATGCTTTTTTAGAAGCTCAACCGGCTTTCGTCCAAAACCAGTACATGCTGCCCAATCAGATCGAGCAGGAATTCATCGAAACCCAGCAAAGTGGCACTGGCTCCAATCTGATCCTTGCATTCTTTGGTCTGCTGCTACTCGGTGCAGCTGCATACTTCATCCTACGCTAATGGCCATTCTTCCCATCATCACCGGCATTCTCCAGCCCCTTGGCAATGTACTCACCGCTAATTCTCAGCGGCGTACCCAGCAGCTCGCCAATGAAGGAGCGGTAACAGCTTATGTATTTGAAGAAAGACAGGCACGGAGGCGCGCCCAGCAGACCATCTTTTTGGTCCTGGCTGGATTTGCTGCTTTGATCCTGGTACTGGCCATTCTCAAACGCAAAGCATGAAACGCCTCATCATCAGTGCTTTAGTTTTTGTCCTGATTGCCCTGCCGATCCTGGTCTGGGGAATGGGCAAAATTTTTTCAAAAAAAGTGCACAAAATCGTTGACGCTCTACCGAAAAA
>JBCBZF010000463.1:0-5477 GCA_039815525.1 Bacteroidota bacterium
CAAACATCATTGGATCCAAGACACCATTGGCGACGATCGCATACGTTTCACCATCCATAACGGTGGCAGGAAAAGTTGCAATGGCATCAGCAGAAGATGTACTGTTTGGGCCGGCAACTGCAATGCTGAGTGGAACACCAGCAGGCAGGTCCACAAAACCAGTAGCAGTACGGAAGGCGAAGTCATCAACTTTCAAAGAGTCTTTGATCCAGTTGATATACACATCTACAGAAGCAGCATTAGGGTCAGCAGCATTGTGGATGACCTGTGCACGAGCATTACCGACTGCCTGCAATTCTAACACAGTACCGTCAGCCAAAGCTGCAAACAAGCCGAACGCAGCACCATTGCCATTCTGCGTTGGATCAAAAAAGCCAGAAGCAAAAACAACTGCAGAACCACCGCTAAGACCAGAAAGGTCTACGAAATAGGAAGCGACAATGGTGCTGTTATCATTAGATGGTGTTACATCCAGGACATACTGGGCAGCAGGAACGGAAGCATACCCAACATATTCTTTGTATTCAGCATTGTCAATTAATGGCATCATACCACCATTGGCAACGACATCTACTTCTGGTGCATCGGTAGATCCGTGATAAACCAAAAGGTCTACATTTGGCGCCGTACCAGTCTGCTGAGCGGGTGTGAAGGCTTCCAGGCTGAAAGCCGTGCTAATTCCACCTGGGTTCGCTGCAAAGGCTGCAGGATTCAAGACACCTGAAGCAATCAAAACATAGGTTTCGTTTGGCGTCAGAGTAAATGGAATGGTTGCGATGATATCGGCAGGACCAGTTGAAGTGCCAGGGGCAATACCAATATCAATGGAGCTTCCTGCTGGCAAAGCCAAAAAGTCAGTCGCATCCCGGAAGCTGAAATCGTCTACTGCTGGCGTCATGCCACCATTCAGATAAATATCGACAGTGGCTGCCGAAGGATCTGGAGAGTTGTGAATAATCTGCACATCGGCAGTTTGAGCAAATGTTTGCCCGCCCATGAAAGCCATCAGGACTCCCATGGCTAATGTGTACATTAGCTTTTTCATGCTGAACGTCTGTTGTTATTGAAGTTTTGTAATGATTAGTCATGTTGGGTGTGAAGGCCTCGCCGTGGCAGATTGGCACCTGCCACGAGCGAGGCGTTTTTCACACAAAAAGGAACACACACAAAAAGAACGAACCTAAAAACCACGATTAACTAAAACCTTAACCTATTCTATTCTTTCACGAATTTTCGCGACAGAACACCGGTTTCGGTTTGAATCATTACGACATACAAACCGTCTGCCAGGTGTTTTGTTGAGAAAAACATGTGATTTTCTTGAGCTTTGAGGGATCCTGAAGCGACTTTTTGGCCGTTTTGATTCAGGATTGATATATTTTTGATGCTGTTGTTCATGTCTCTTCTCCATTCGATCCGTATCACATCAGGAGAAGGATTTGGATAGAGTTTCACATCAACATCAGGCACCAATGTTTCATTCGAAGTGGCAATAGAGAGTTCTCGCGTCTGTGGATTGATGTCAATGGCTGAGCCATCTTGTCTCAGCAAAGAGATGTTCTTCAGACTGAGTTGTATTGTCTCTATACCAGAGCGTTTACCTGCTATATCGTCTACAGTAATGATGATGTCTGCAATTCTGCCACCACCGGTACGTTCCAGCTGATCAATACGGGTCATCCCAATATCAATCTGACCAAAGTTGAAAAAGTCTTTGTCAATGGCTTGCAGATCGTTGCCTTCATCTCCTAACCAGGAACCGGTGTAGTCTATCCACACAGAACCAGAATCCACCAGAGCATTGTCATATTCTATGCTAAAAGCGATTCCATAGACATTCGCTACAGTTTGTGTCAGATTTCCAAGAAAAATCGGCATCCGAATGGTGTCACCAGGGCTGTAGTTTTGCGGCAGAAGGTCTACCAGCATCAATGCGCCATTTGGTGAAATCAAACTATTTCCGGGAGACAATTGGGGCTGGAAATAATTGGCATAAATAGCAGGAAAGTCAACATCATCCACCATCCCATCACCATCGGTATCAGCGTGGGCATAATTGATACCATTCCCAAACTGCTGCGTCCATGAATGGGCCGCCTGACCAATCCAATTGGTGTGAGCGTTTGGCCTCACATAACCAGTGCTTCCAAAACTTTGTCCCAAAGCAAGAACATCATGATTGTTGGCCAAGGCATCACCATTGGCATCCCCGGGCCATACACATTCGCCGAGCAGAACCAGCTGAACAAAAGCAGAAAGCGTATCCTGATTGCTGTCCCAAACCTGGACACTTATCAAGCTATCAGCACTTAAGTTGCCAAGAAAAACACTATCGCTTGTTGATCCATTACTCCACAAAAAATAATAAGGAGCGAGCCCGCCATCCACTACTGGACGCAGCACGGTACTTTGGTTGGAACAAACATGCACACTGTCCTCCTGAAAGCTGACCGTAAATTGCCCACCTTGCGAGTAACCTGATAATAAGCTACTTATTGCAAGCAAGAAGACGAATATGTACTTGTTTAGCTGCATCTGTAGTGCCTTTGAGAACTCCTTTCGGATTAGTTAATACACAAATAGCACCTTTTGTTTACGAATTCCTCAGACGTAATTCCTCTATTCTTGTTGAATTATTTTTAAACAATATCCCCATTAAATTGATTATCAGTACATAACACTTTTGACCCGATAGGATTTCTATCAAATATTCAAAAAGCAAAATGGAAAACTCTCGTCTGGTTCGTCTATTGAAGCGCCTTCGCCCGGGGGAAATGAAACGCTTCATGTCCTTTCTGGAATCGCCATACTTCAATCGCAACGAGCGTATTCTGCAATTAGGAGAGTTGCTCAGGGACTGTTATCCGCTTTTTCAGGGAGAGCTCATTCGGAAATCATATCTCCTCAAAACGCTTTTTGGCAGAGTAGAAGCCACAGATGAAGCACAGTTTCACAATCTAAACTCTCAGATGTTGCGCTTGTTAGAGCAGTTTATGGGGCAACAGGCATTTGAGCAGGATTCGGACACTCAGACACTTTATCTATTGCGTTCTCTTGCCAATCGGGACGAAACGGATCATTTCAACCGAGTCTACCAAAAACACAAAAAGACCGATTACGCTGCAACAAATATCAACGCATACTTGAGTCATTATTTAATTGAAAACCAAGCCGTAGCATTGTTTCAGCGGCAGCGAAAGCGAAATCTCAATCAGGATATCGATCAATTACTCATCAATTTAGGAGAAGAGTTGGATGTGTATTTTCTCATTTCACGCCTCAAGCTTGCCTGTGAGATACAGAATCGTGGGAATATCCTCCAGTCAGATGTTGACCAGTCGCGTGTCGTCATGCTGGCACAGCAATTGGTCCGGTTGACTGAGTTGTATCCTGATGTGCCCATGGTGGCAGGTTATGCCTCCATATTTCAAATGCTTCAGGGAGAAGCGGGCGAAACGCATTTTCAAAATCTGGTGGTGCTTCTGGAAGAGAAAGCTGCTGATATACCCGCCAATGAGCGAAAAGCGATGTATACTTTCGCTCAAAATTATTGTATCCGGCAAATCAACCAGGGCAAGAGTGTATTTCTCGGAAAATTATTTAACCTCTACCAAAAGCTACTGGAAGAAGGCTTATTGATTGAGTCAGACGGTTTTTTGGCTCATTGGAACTACAAAAATATCACGACTCTTGGCTTGCGTCAGGAAGCCTTTGATTGGGTAGAGGATTTTCTGGAAAAATACCGCAGCAAACTCCAGCCTGAGATCCGGGAAAATGCCTATAACTACAATCTGGCTTCATTTTATTATGAGACCAAAGACTTTACTGCAGCAAAACGTTTGATCCGGCAGGTAGAGTTTACAGATGTTTATTACCATCTCAGTGCCAAATCTATCTTGTTGAAGATCTATTTTGAGATTGAAGACGAAGATGCTTTACTCTACCATATTCAAGCCTTCCAGGTATTCCTCCGTCGCAATAAGCATATTTCTAAATCACACTATACCATCCATCACAACCTGGTCCGTTTTGCCAAACAGGCAGCCAGACTCAGAGGGCGGAGAGGTTTTATTTCAAATGAGGAATTTCAACGCCGCTCGGACGCCCTGACCCAAAAGATCAGAGAGTCCGAAGGCGTAGCCAATGCCAGATGGTTGTTACGGATGATTCAGCAGATGAATCCGGTTCTGGCTTAAATTCTCTCAAAGATGACTGCCTGCAGGCGGGAATCAAACAAGCTCAGTTTGACAGGAAGCCCCGCTTCGTCTCGAATGACATCCAGTCGATAGTCATTGAGAAGCAGTACATCTGGTGCATACATACGGGCATTTCCGCTCTTCTTCCGGATGGTTACGGCATACTGATCCTCTTTCTGGTACTTCAACTTGATGATACCACCGGTTTCTTGATTGACCCATTTTCCGTCCAGGTCAGTCAGAGTTTCGGGGAGCTTATTGTTGTCGATTTTGGTAAAAGAGTAGGGGGGATGAGAAGTATGATAAAAGGTGATCTGCAGCTGACCATTTTCATCCAGGCTAAAGTGTTGCTTAAAGGTACTGTCATCTGATTGTTGGAATAAATTATCGGCCTCCGGCAACATCTTGATATCATTTCGTTCCTGCCGTTGTAAATAGAAGCCATCGTCTTTTTGGGCAACCTTGCAATAGTAGCCCCATTGGGTTTTGTAGGTTCCGATTACGTCTGTAACCTTAATTTTCTTTCCCAATTGCTCAGGCCGGAGTAGAAAATCTTGTGCTGGTGGAATATCAATTAACTTCCTCGCAACTTTTTTCGCAAACCAGAAAGGACTCATCCGACTGTTGTTGGATAAAACAACGATAGAGAGTTCCTGCTCAGGGAAACGAACTGTCGATGCATTCCAGCCTCCGGTATGACCATTGTGAAACCGCCAGGGAAGATCGCGATAGGTTCCAAACTCCAGGCCATACCCATAATCCTGAAAATCACTTCCGGCGATGACTTGCTGACTTTGGGTACGAACGGTTTCAGCCAGTCTGTCGGCTCCCTTTCCCTGAATGATTTTCTCCCAAAGAAGCTGATCTTGCAGGGTAGAAAATAATGCGCCATCGCCGTACAAATCACTGGTCCAATCATGCTTGGTCCATTTTCCAAAGTTGAAATACGGCTGAGCAATTTCTTCCGATATCTGACGATGGTCCGCTAAAAAGACAGAATGTTTCATGCCCATTTCCTGGAACCACTTACCTGTAAATTCTGCAAAAGATAGTCCCCTCAATTTGCCCACTAATTCAGCGAGGATGATGTAATTGGAGTTGCTGTATAAATGTCGTGTCTCTGGTTGAAAATTGAGTTCCTGCTGCTGCATCAGCAAGTCAAGCGCATCAGAATTATTGAGCGTAGTTTTCCACCAAACAATCCCCTGCAAAGCCCACAGGGCATTCATATCCCGTATTCCACTGAATCAACGAGTGCCGGTTCTTTGTCGCTTTGGTCGC